>CANHAW010000298.1 GCA_947458675.1 Beijerinckiaceae bacterium | reverse complement strand
GAGCCGCGCATTTTGCTGATGGACGAGCCCTTTGCTGCGCTCGACGAACAGACACGCCTGCTGCTGGGCGACAAAGTGGTCCAGATCCAGCAGAAATTGCGCCAGACCACTATGCTCATCACGCATAATATTTCGGAAGCCGTGCAGCTTTCCGACTGCGTGCTGATCATGACCTTCCGCCCCGGCCGCATCAAACGCGTGATCGATATTGATCTGCCGCGACCGCGCTCATCCGACATGATGGGCACGGAAAAATTCGCAAAATATGTCGCGGAAATCTGGGCCGATCTGCGCGAGGAAGCCTCGCGCGGATTACAGGAAGCCGAAGCCGCTGCGGCGAGGTGAGTTTTTTAGGTCGTCATTGCGAGCGAAGCGAAGCAATCCAGAGAACATACGTGAGGCCTCTGGATTGCCACGTCGCCTGCGGCTCCTCGCAATGACGAGCGCACAAAACCCTCTCCCAAAGGGAGAGGGTGCCTGCGGTAGCAGGCGGGTGAGGGGTTACGCTTTAGCTTCGTGAGGTTTTAACCCCTCATCCGGTCGCTCGCGCGACCACCTTCTCCCTCTGGGAGAAGGACGCACCCTTTCGATACTCATCACGAGCGGAGCGGCATACCAATCACATCCGCAACAGCCGCTGCGCGTTGCCGCTCAAGAGCTTGACCTTGTCCTCGCGCGAGATCTGCAAATTCTCGACCCATTCCATGGCCGGACCATTGGCGACAAAGGGCCAGTCGATGGCAAACATGATGCGATCCATGCCGAGTTCCGTCATGGTGCACATGAGAGCCGGCGTCGAAAAATTGCCGCTCGTCGTGACATAGAAATGGCGCGAGAATTGTTCGCGGAAGCTCAAATCCTCATGGCCGGGACGCGACAAAGCCTGATTGATGCGCCAGAGCAGGAAGGGCAAAGTCTCGCCCATATGGCCGATGATAATGTTGAGATTGTCGTGCTTCTCAAACACGCGCGACAGCACAAGGCGAATGGCCTGCGTAGCAGCTTCCACCGTATAGCCCCAGGCCGCACGGATGACCTGCGGATATTCCTGCGCATAATCGGCGTAATAGGCCTTCATCACATCGGGATGGGGAAAGGAGGGATGCAGATAGATCGGCACGCCGAGTTTTTCGGCGCGCGCAAAGATCGGCCAGAATCTTTTGTCATCAAGCCACAGGCCATTGGTCAGGCCATGGATCATCGCGCCCTTAAAGCCATGTTCGCTGACGCAACGATCGAGTTCATCAGCCGCTTTTTCAGGATGGACCGTCGGCAAGGCCGCAAAACCGGCAAAGCGTGTGGGATGCAAGGCAATGGCTTTGGCCAGACGATCATTGACACGGCGACAGAGATCGACCGCAAGATCCTCCGGCAATTTCTGCCCCGATGGCGCACCATGGGAGAGCACCTGCACATCGACGCCCGCGGCATCCATTTCGCGAATGCGCAATTCACCGAGATCGTGGAGGCGCTCAAGCAAATCCTTGGAGCGCGTGCCCTCGGCACCGGTGAGATGGGAGACGAGTTCGGCATCCCAATAATGCTCTTCGAGCGCGATGACCTTGATTTTCGATTGGCTCGCCATGGCGTTTCCGTTTCTTCTCTTTATCGGCTCCGGTCGCGCCGGACCTATCCCTTATAATTGGCTTGATGGGCGGCTCACAAGACGGGAACGAAAACTTCCAGCGCGGCGGGCCGCAAAGTGAAGATCGCCGGGGTTGTCGTGACAATCTCGCCATCGGCATTGACGGCATGCGGATGGCGCGTGCGGACCTCAAAATGACGCCCGTCTTCGATGCGGACCTCCTCCCAGGCGCCATGTCGCCCGGCGCGAAAATCCGGCGCAATGAACAATAATTTCCAGAGTGCCGTCATTTCCAGCGAATAGAGATGCAATTGATGATCATCGATCGCGGCGGCCTCATGCACTGCCATGCCGCCACCATAATAACGCCCATTGCCAACCGCGATCTGATAGGTTCGCACATGCGCATGACGTCCATGTGCGATGATTTCGGCACGAAACGGGCGCGCACGGGCGAGCACACGCAAAGCCGCAATGGCATAGGAAAAAGGCCCAAAGATTTTTTTCTTGCGCGCCGTCAGTTTCAGCGCCAGTTCGGCCGAGAGGCCAAGACTTGCGACATTGAAAAAAGGATGGCCGTTCACTTCGCCGACATCGATACGCGCTGTATGGCCTTCCGTAATCACGCCAATCGCGCCATCAAGATCGGTGGGCAGACGCAAGGTTCGGGCGAGATCATTGGCAGTGCCGAGCGGAATAATGCCAAACGGCTTTCCTGCCGCCAGCAAACCCGGACCGGCAGAATGGATCGATCCATCGCCGCCACCAATGACAATGAGATCGGCTTCTGCGCTCTTCTCGCGAATGAGATCGGAAGAGCTGCGCTCATCATTTTGCAGCGGCACAATCACCGAGAAACCGGCATCGAGAAAAGCCTGATGCACCGCCGGCAGGCTCGCAAGCCCGCTGCGGCTTTTCGTATTGACGATCAGAAGAACGCGTTTGTTCTGCATGTGCCCTTCAATGCTCCGGGCATGTCGGCTGTTTCATCCATTCGTCTGTGCTGCGCCTATGGCCTCAAACAGGCGCAAGGGCGTTGCCGGCATTTGCACCGGCCCAACCCCATGGCGCGCCAAAGCATCTGTCAGTGCATTCATCACACTGGTCAATGCACCGGCACAACCCGCCTCGCCGCAGCCCTTGACGCCCAAATGATTTGTGCGCGCCGGCACAGCATGGCTGATGAAAACAATCTCGGGCACGTGAATGGCGCGCGGCATGGCGTAATCTGTGAAAGAACCCGTCACCAGCTGGCCATCCTCGCTATAGATCGTATTTTCAAGGAAACATTGCCCGATCCCCTGCACGATCCCGCCGCGCACCTGACCGGCGACGATCAAAGGATTCACCAGCGTGCCGAAATCATTGACGCTCGTATAAAGCACGACTTGTGCTTCACCGGTCTGGGGATCGATCTCGACTTCGGCAATATGGACGCCATTGGGATAGGTCGGCGGCGAGAGCTTGTGCATATGGCTGACATCGAGAGATGATGGCACGCCATCGGGCAGCGAGGGACTGGTGGCAATTCTGCGTGCCACTTCGATGAGGCCGATGCGCCGATCTGTTCCGGCAATGACAAATTCACCATCGGCGAATTCAAGATCGTCAATGCCAGCCTCAAGAAGATGCGAGGCCGCAAGGCGCGCCTTTTCAATCACAAGCTCACCGGCTTCGAGAAAAGCATTGCCGCTTGCCATCAGGGATTTCGATCCGCCAGTGCCGGCACCGCCCGGCAATTCATCGGAATCGGTCTGCATCAGACGAATCTTGGCGAAAGGAATGCCAAGCTGGCCGGAGACAATCTGCGCGAAGGATGTCGTATGGCCCTGTCCGTGATCATGCGTGCCCG
>CANHAW010000297.1 GCA_947458675.1 Beijerinckiaceae bacterium | reverse complement strand
GAACAGGGCGATCAGCGCCACCAGTGCGATGCCAAGGCCGATGTTGATCAGATGGCGCTGCGGCAGCAGGATCGGCTTGCCCGACATGCGCCCGTCAAGCTTCTGAAAGGCGATGATCGAGCCGGTGAAAGTGATCGCGCCAATGGCAGCGCCAATCGCCATTTCAACGAGGCTAGCGCCATGGATCGATCCTTTCAGGCCGATGCCAAAGGCCTGCGGCGCGTAAAGCGCACCGGCTGCAACCAGCACTGCGGCCAGGCCGACCAGCGCGTGGAAGAAAGCGACGAGCTGCGGCATTGCTGTCATCTGCACGGTGCGCGCGCGCCATGCGCCAAAGCCACCGCCAATGGCGATGCCGGCAATCACCAGCAACCAGGATGAGAGGCCGGATGGCAGGCGATAGAGCAGCGTTGTGCCGATGGCGATGGCCATGCCGACCATGCCGTAAATATTGCCCTGGCGCGATGTGGCCGGCGATGAAAGGCCGCGCAGCGACAGGATGAAAAGGACGCCTGAGACGAGATAGAGAAGGGCGGCAATATTCGCGTTCATTGGCGTCAGCCCTTCTTCTTGTACATGGCGAGCATGCGCTCGGTGACGAGGAAGCCGCCGAAAATATTCACGGAGGCCAGCACCAGAGCGATAAAGCCGAAGAGCTTGGCCCAGAGCAGGCCGTCATCGTTTGCGCCCGATGCATCGACGCCGACCGACAAAAGCGCGCCGACGACAATGACGGAAGAAATCGCATTGGTGACCGACATCAGCGGCGTGTGCAGCGCTGGCGTCACCGACCAGACGACATAATAGCCGACGAAAATGGCGAGCGCGAAAATCGCCAGCCGGAAGATGAACGGATCGATTGCGCCTCCCGATGCAGCGTAAGCAAGGCCGGAGGCCGCATCGCTCAATTGTTCGGCGGAATGATTCAGCGCATCGGCTGCCTCGCGCGCGAGTTTGGCGGCGGCATTTGCCTTGTCGAGAATTTGTGCGGGCGTTTCATTGGCCATTGTCTCACCCCTGCAGGGTTCGTCGCGCCGGGCGCGAGATTATTGTTTCGGGAGGAAATTGGGATGGACGATTGCGCCATCCTTCGTGAGCAGCGTCGCTTTCACGAGTTCATCATCCCATTTCGGCGAAAGATTTTTGGTCTCCTTGTCGATCATGGTTTCGACAAAGGCGAGCAGGTTTTTCGCATAAAGGCTTGAGGCGGTCGCCGCGAGGCGGCCGGGCACATTGAGATGCCCGACAATGTGAACGCCATTCTCGGTGATCACCGTCTCGCCCGGCTTTGCCAATTCGCAATTGCCGCCACGCTCGACAGCCAGATCGACAATGACCGAACCGGCACGCATCGAATGGACCATGTCAGCCGTGATCAATTTGGGCGCAGGGCGTCCGGGGATCAAAGCCGTGGTGATGACAATATCCTGTTTGGCAATATGCGAGGCAACGAGCGCGGCCTGTTTCGCCTTGTACTCGGGCGACATTTCCTTGGCATAGCCGCCAGACGTCTCGGCCTGTTTGAATTCCTCGTCTTCCACCGCGATGAATTTCGCGCCGAGAGATTCGACCTGTTCCTTGGTCGCCGGGCGCACATCGGTTGCCGTGACAATGGCGCCAAGGCGACGTGCTGTGGCAATGGCCTGAAGGCCGGCAACGCCGACACCCATGATGAACATGCGCGCTGCCGGCACCGTGCCGGCCGCCGTCATCATCATCGGCAAGGCGCGGCCATATTCGCCCGCTCCATCGATGACAGCGCGATAGCCGGCCAGATTGGCTTGTGAGGACAGAACGTCCATCACCTGCGCGCGGGTGATGCGCGGCATGAATTCCATGGCAAAAGCATTGACGCCCGCCGCCGCCATGGCGTTGAGCGCAGCGTCCTGACCATAGGGGTCCATGATCGAAATGACATGCGCGCCACGCTTGATGGCGGACAGGATCGCCGTGCTCGGGCGACGCACGGTCAAAACGAGATCCGCCTCGGCCAAAGCCTCTTTGGCATTGGCGGCAATGGTCGCGCCGGCGGCTGAATATTCGCCATCAGTGACGCCAGCACTCTTGCCCGCCCCGGATTGGACGGTGACCTGTGCTCCGAGCGCGATATATTTTTTCACCGTCTCCGGCGAGGCCGCGACGCGGGTTTCCTGGGCTTCCGTTTCGGCTGGGACTGCAATGCGCATGCTGGACTCCGGCTGGGGGCCCCTAAAAGTAAAAGGCGAGCCCTGGGCTCGCCTTTTCCGGTCAGAGCAGGGTCACCGCCATAAATACGACGATGGCGACCGATAGGATCGTTCCCCATTTGGTCATTGCGATGAATAATTCGTAGGTCTTGTCATGTTCGGCATAATCCATCGCGGGATGGCCCGCTTTGCCCTGATCTTCCGCCATTTTAACCTCACCCCGGAAATGCCCGAAAACGGGCGCGTTGATTGGTTTCGATTAGCCGAAACTGCGGCGTCGGGCAATTGCAGCAGAGGTCGCAGGCACCGTCCCCAAGGGCTTTTGATCGGCTGGAGGCCGCCTCAGGCCAGTCCAGCCCCCGCCAGAGCCCCGGACTGGCGCCCGGCAATGGCCTCGGCCGTGACCCCCGATTCGCCGAAAGCCTCATGGAAGAGCCTGAAAAAATTGAGCCTTGCGTCGAGATGCAGGAAAACGGCGCCCAGCCCGATGGCCGCCCGGTCCATGAAGACAAATTCCTGCGGCACCCGAACGGGGCCTTTTTGCTTCAGCGCTGCCACCACCTGCATCATTTCGCGTCGGCCATATTGGCCAGGCGGAATGCCATCGGCCACGGTGCGCACCCGGTCGTCGAGAATCGGGCCATAGATGAAGCGCGCCCAGATATTGAGAATGTCGATCACCTCGCGGCGCAGGCCACGGAAGCCCCAGGTCTCGTAAGCGTGGACGATGCGCTCCTCGTCGCCCGTCCGCAGGCCCTCGTAGAGATCGACCACGCCACCGACAAAGCGCGGCGGGAAAATGCGGATGCAGCCATAATCGAGCAGATTGATGCCCTGCGCCGCGCCGTCTTCCTCAAACACCGTGTAATTGCCCAGATGCGGGTCGCCGTGGATCACGCCATATTGGCTGAACGGATGCCACCAGGCGCGGAACATGGCGACAGCCAGCCGGTTGCGCGTCTCCTGATCGGCGGATTTGAACTCGAGAATCTTGCGCCCCTCGAGCCATTGCAGGCTCAGCAGACGGCCGGTCGATAAATCATTGCGCACGCGCGGCACGCGCACATCGGTCGCGTCTTTCAGCATATGCGCATAAAGCGCGGCATGTTTGGCCTCGCGCTTGTAATCAAGTTCCTCGCGCACACGCTCGGCAATTTCGCGCGAGGCTTCCTGCGTGTCGATGGCGGGACCGAACTGGCGATGAATGGCAAAAAGCACCTGCAATTGCGCAATATCTGCTTCCACCGCCGAGG
>CANHAW010000296.1 GCA_947458675.1 Beijerinckiaceae bacterium | reverse complement strand
CTCGTCGCCATCGCCCAGCCGCAGGACGTTGAGGAGATAATTCGACTGGTCACGCTCGGGCGCGATCTCGGCATTTGGGCCGAGCGGCGCGTCGAGATAAAGTCTGGGGGCGGAAAAATCGTAGGTCGACAAGGGGCCTGTCCCCGTGGTTGGCCGGTTTTTTAAAGCACTAGACGAGGCAGGCCTCCTGCGCCAGCCCGGTCATAGCGCCGGGCGGTCATTGTCTTGTCGCGCGGCCCGGCCTATGTAAGCGAGGGTCCGCTGCGCGGGCCGGGCAAAAAGGGTGTTGGGAAAAGAAGAATGGCCCGCGATGTGACCGATCTGACGCCAGTGGCGTCGCGCGACGAACTCGTCGCCTGGCTCGCGGCCGGTTGCAAGTCGGGCGCTGATTTTCGCCTCGGCACCGAACACGAGAAATTCCCCTTTTATCTGAGCGATCTGGCACCTGTTCCCTATGAGGGTCGCGGGGCCGCCGGCGGCATTCGCGCGCTGCTGGAGGGCATGCAGGCCCATAGCGGCTGGGAGCCCATTTTTGATGGCGAGGCGCTGATCGGCCTTTTCGATGCCAAGGGTGGGGGCGCCATTTCTCTCGAGCCCGGCGGCCAGTTCGAATTGTCGGGCGCGCCGCTCGAAAATCTGCACCAGACGAAAGCCGAGCTGGAAGATCATCTGGCCGCGGCCAATCGCGTTGCTGCGGCCCATGGCATTGGTTTTCTGTCGCTGGGCATGAGCCCGCTCTGGAGCCTTGCCGCAACGCCGGTGATGCCCAAAAGCCGCTATCGCATCATGACCAATTACATGCCGAAAGTCGGCACACGCGGTCTCGACATGATGTATCGCACCTGCACGGTGCAGGTGAATCTCGACTTTTCTTCAGAAGCCGACATGGTGAAAAAACTTCGCGTCTCTTTGGCGCTGCAGCCATTGGCGACGGCGCTTTTTGCCCATTCGCCTTTCACTGAGGGCAAGCTCAATGGGCGCCTGTCCGAGCGCTCTGAAATCTGGCGCGATACGGATAATCATCGCGCCGGCATGCTGCCTTTCGCTTTCGAAGACGGCATGGGTTTTGAGCGTTACGTCGATTATGCGCTGCAAGTGCCGATGTATTTCGTCAAGCGCGGCAATGTCTATCACGATGTCGCCGGTGCGGATTTCCGCGCGCTGCTGGAAGGCCGCCTGCCGCAATTGCCGGGCGAGCGCGCAACGCTCTCCGATTGGGCCAATCATCTTTCGACGATCTTTCCGGAAGTGCGCCTCAAGCGTTTTCTCGAAATGCGCGGCGCGGACGCGGGTTCGGTTGAACATACAACAGCCATGTCGGCCTTTTTTGTCGGCCTCCTTTACGATGGCGCGACGCTCGATGCGGCTTGGGATGTGGTCAAGCACTGGAGCGCTGCAGAGCGTCAGGCCCTGCGCGATGCTGTTCCGCGCGAAGGTCTTGGGGCAAAGATTGGTGGCCGCACCTTACGTGAGATCGGTCGCGAGATTCTTGGCCTCTCGCGTGCGGGCCTTGCCCGCCGCGCGCGCGTCGATGCAAAGGGCGCGGATGAGGCGCAACATATCGACCTTCTGGATCGGCGGATCGAGAGCGGCCGCACGGCGGCTGAAGATCTGATCGCGCATTATCGCGGCGATTGGAACGGGCGCGTCGAGCCTGTTTTTGCAGCCTGCCGGATGTGATTCGTTCAAATTTGAATCTTTTCGGCAAAGCTCTTCTTGCCATTTGGCAATCTCAACCCGGCCTTAACCGCTTTCCTTAGCTCTTTGCCGGTTGCACCCGGTCGAGACTGACGCCTGTTTCAGCAGGTGCCCATGTCCGATCGGATTTTCTCCCCCGCCTTTTTCTCCGCACGCCTGATGGCGCATGATGCGCGCGCCGATGGCGCCATGCGCATGCTTCACATCGGGCAGGAGAAGATTGTGATCATGCGCCGTTGCGCCGGCATTTCCATGCAGATTGAAATTCCCTGCAGCGCCTATCGCGGTGTGGCGCTTGTGCTGGCGGGCAGCGCCGATGCGCCTTTGTTTCGCATCTGCCTTGTTCATGACGATGCCGATCTCTCGATTGTGCTGCATGAAACGGAAGATGACGAAAGCATTCTCATTCATTGGCAGGCAGCAGCATGTCTCTTTCGACGTCCACGTTTGCTGGGCTTGGGAGAGGGCTTGTTCGAGCCGGTGGAGGCCCTGTGCGGCCAGCTTGTTCTTGGGCGCGCCTTTCGCATTCGCCGTCGCGGCGCGATTGCCATTCGGCGGCGTCCGCGTTTCCTGATGCGCCGGCGCATGGGCGATTGCTCGCGCATGCGCAAGATCATGTGAGCCTCACATCATCATCATCTCGCCGGCGAGAAGGGCGAGGACGAGGAAGATGAGAAAAATCATCAGCGCGATGAAGAAAAGCACGCGCGCAATGCCAGCCGTTGCAGCCGAGAGTCCGGTCCATCCCAAGACGCCCGCAATGAGCGAAAGCACAAAGAAAAACAGCGCCCATTTCAGCATTCTGTCGCCCCCTGCCTGTCCGGTTTGGCACAACAGGGCAGGGCCGGATCAAGTTCCCGTCAGGATGGGGCTTTAGAAAAATGTATCGAGCGAAAGGCCGGCAAAGAGAATGAGGCCGGCATCGCGATTGGCCCGGAACAGCATCAAGGAGCGCGCCGTATCTGCCGGTTCTATGCGCCAGATCTGCCAGCACAGATGGGCGGCGAAAGCTGCAAGTCCCGCATAGGCCGGCAGGCCTGCGCCAACGAGCCAGAAGGCCAGAGCCGCGCAAACAAGCGTGGCCACATAGAGCGCGCCAATGCCTGTTTTCACCCGCTCGCCAAACAGCCGCGCGGTCGATTTAATGCCCACCAGCGCATCGTCGCGCGCATCCTGCAAGGCGTAGATCGTGTCATAGCCCATGGTCCAGAAAATCGCGGCGAGATAGATGAGAAAGGCGGGCGCTGCGAGAGAGGCCTCAATCGTCACCCAACCCATCAAGCCGCCCCAGGCGAAGGCAAGTCCGAGCACGGCTTGCGGCCAGGAAGTGATGCGCTTCATGAAAGGATAGATGGCCACAATCGCCAGAGAGGCGATCCCCGTTGCAATAGCGCTCCAGTTAAAGCTGAACAGAACACAGGCGCCAATGCCGCATTGCGCGAACATGAAGATTTTCGCGGCGCGCACGCTGACACGGCCCGATGGGAGCGGGCGTCCGCGGGTGCGCTCCACGCCGCCGTCAATATCGCGGTCGACCAGATCATTATAGGTCGAGCCCGCCCCGCGCATGGCGATGGCGCCGATCAGGAAGAGCAGAAGATGGCTGAAATAAAGGCTTTCTCCGCGCGCCACGCTGGCCAGCGCCGATGACCACCAGCAGGGCAGCAACAAAAGCCACCAGCCAATCGGCCTGTCGATGCGCGCCAATTGGATGAAGGGCCGCCAGGATGGCGGAGCGAGGCGAAGAGCAAGACT
>CANHAW010000295.1 GCA_947458675.1 Beijerinckiaceae bacterium | reverse complement strand
AGCACGGTCTGCTCGTGCCTGCTGACAAAGACAGCATGAAGCGTGGCACGAAAATCCTCGCGCGAGGCAATGCCTGCCACTTCAAGCGCGCGCACGGCATCCAGCGCATGACCCGGCCCGACAGGCAGGCCAGCACCGCGCAAGAGGCGCGCGAAATGGACGATGTTTTGGGCGAGCTTTTCAGACAAGGCTGGCTTTTGCCTCGTCGATGGCTTTCTGCAATTCGCTGCCCTGCAGCTTCTGGATGTCGTCCTGATATTTCAACAAAACGCCGAGCGTGTCGGACACAATCTCCGCATCGAGCGAAACGGCATCGAGTTCAGCGAGTGCCGAGGCCCAATCGAGCGCCTCGGCAACGCCTGGCTGTTTGAACAAGTCCTTCTGGCGCAGGCCCTGCACGAAAGCGACGATTTCGCGGGTCAGATTTTGTGGTGCCTGCGGCACTTTTTTGGCCAGAATGGCCAGCTCGCGTTCGGCGGTTGGATAATCGACCCAATGATAGAGACAACGACGCTTGAGCGCATCATGCACTTCGCGCGTGCGGTTGGAGGTGATGATGACAATGGGTGGATGATCGGCATGTATCGTGCCGAGTTCCGGGATCGTCACCTGAAAGTCGGAGAGGATTTCGAGCAGAAAGGCCTCGAAAGCTTCATCTGTGCGGTCGAGCTCATCGACCAGCAGAACGGGCGGCCCCTCAGTCGTGCTTTCCAGTGCCTGCAGCAACGGGCGCTTGATGAGATAGCGTTCTGAGAAAACATCATGCTCGATGCGCGCACGATCCTGCTCGCCGGCGGCTTCCGCAAGGCGGATCGCCATCATCTGGCGCGCATAATCCCATTCATAAACAGCGGAGGAAACGTCGAGCCCTTCATAACATTGCAGGCGGATCAGACGCCGCCCCAGCACGTTTGAGAGAACCTTGGCAATCTCCGTCTTGCCGACGCCCGCCTCGCCCTCGAGAAAAAGCGGGCGGCCCATTTTCATGCTGAGAAAAACGACCGTCGCCAAAGCGCGATCGGCGACATAATCGCCTTTGGTCAGCAGCGCGAGCGTCTCATCGATGGAATTGGGCAGCGCGGTCACGTGCTTTGTCTCCGTTCGAGCGAAGAGTGTCATTTCACGGATGGGGTGGCAACCGTGGTTCTCTCCCCTCCCCCGCCCTGCGGGAGAGGGTGGCATGCGAAGCATGACGGGTGGGGGCGACTGGGCCGTGGCACGCAAAAAGAAAGGGAGAGCCTGTGATGCTCTCCCTCATCCGTCATGCTTCGCGTGCCACCTTCTCCAGCTTCCGCGGGAGAAGGACGCGCGCCCGATCATTTCGCAGCTTCAACCGCGCGACGCGCCATCACGCCAATCAGATGGGCGCGATAGACGGCATCGGCATGAATGTCCGAATTGAGACCGTCAGGCGATTGCTTGACCCCCTCAATGGCCTTGACCGAAAAATCCTTCGACAAAGCGGCTTCGAAATCCTTCTGGCGGAAGACGCCATCCGAACCAGCGCCCGTCACTGCCACGCGCACGCCGCTCGCGAATTTCGCCACGAACACGCCGACAATGGCGTAGCGCGAGGCGGGATTGCGGAACTTCTGATAAGCAGCCTTTTGCGGCACAGGGAAGACGATTTTGGTGATCAGCTCGCCCGGCTGCAAAACCGTCTCAAACAGGCCATTGAAGAAATCATCCGCCGCAATCTCGCGCTTGTCGGTGACAATGGTTGCGCCCAGCGCGAGGCAGGCTGAGGGATAATCTGCTGCCGGATCATTATTTGCGACAGAGCCGCCAATCGTGCCGCGATGGCGCACCATCGGATCGCCGATCATGCCGGCAAGCTCGGCCAGCGCCGGGATCGCCTTGCGCAAAGCTTCATTCGTATGAACATCGGCATGGCGCGTCATGGCGCCAATCGTCACCTTGTCGCCAGAGACCGTCACGCCCGACAGATCGGATGCCAACCCATTCAGATCGACAATGGCCGTGGGCGAAGCGAGGCGCTGTTTCATCGTCGGCAGCAAAGTCATGCCGCCGGCCATGACTTTGGCTTCGGCATCGGCCGCGAGTTTGGCCGCTGCGCCAATCGAATCCGGACGGTGATAGGTGAACGGATACATTTTTCTTCTCCCCAAACGCGGGTGATCCCCGCGCCTCTTATCGAACCATAATAGCGGCAGACGCGGGCGCCCGCCAGATCGTCATTCTGCTGCCGCGCGCGGCGCGGTTTTCTGGATCGCCCGCCAAACCGCAAGCGGCGTGGCCGGCATGGCAATATCCTCATGCCCGATGGCATGGGTGATGGCATTGATGACCGCCGGCGGTGCAGCAATGGCGCCGGCCTCGCCGCAGCCCTTGATGCCAAGCGGGTTGGACGGGCAAGGCGTGGAGCTCATGCCAACTTCATAGGACGGCAGATCGCCCGCGCGCGGCATGGAATAATCCATATAGCTCGCGGTCACGAGCTGACCGCTGGCATCATAGACTGCGCCTTCCAGCAATGCCTGGCCGACGCCCTGGGCAATGCCGCCATGCACCTGCCCCTCGACAATCATCGGATTGATGACATTTCCGAAATCATCCACCGCCGTCCAGCGCTCGATGCGCGTCACGCCGGTCGCTGGATCGATCTCAAGCTCGCAAATATGCACGCCGGCCGGGAAGGTGAAATTGGTCGGATCGTAGAAAGCGCCTTCCTTCAAGCCGGGCTCAAGATCCTGACCATTGAACTTATGCGCAATATAGGCCTGCAGCGCGACAGAGGCGAAATCGACCTCCTTGTCGGTGCCGCGCACGGTGAATTTGCCGTTCTTGAATTCAATGTCCTCGGCAGAAGCTTCGAGCACATAGCCCGCGACTTTCTTCGCCTTGGCTTCGATCTTGTCGAGCGCTTTGGCAATGGCCGACATGCCGACTGCGCCGGAACGCGAGCCATATGTGCCCATGCCCATCTGCACCTTGTCGGTGTCGCCATGAACTATGGAGACATTTTCAATCGGAATGCCCAGACGATCGGAGACAAGCTGGGCAAATGTCGTCTCATGCCCCTGCCCATGCGCATGCGAACCGGTGAGCACTTCAACCGTGCCGACCGGATTGACGCGCACTTCTGCCGATTCCCAAAGACCGACGCCGGCGCCAAGTGAGCCGACTGCAGCAGACGGGGCAATGCCGCAAGCCTCTATATAGGCCGAAAAACCGATGCCGCGCAGCATGCCGCGGCGCACCGATTCCGCCTTGCGTGCCGGAAAGCCCTTATAATCGGCCATTTCCAGCGCTTTCGTCATCGCCGCTTCATAATCGCCCGCGTCATAGCACATGATGACAGGCGTCTGATGCGGGAAGCTTTTCACGAAATTGGCACGCCGGAATTCTGCCGGATCCCGGCCCGTCTCGCGCGCTGCCACTTCGACAAGACGCTCAATCACGAAGGTCGCTTCGGGCCGACCGGCGCCGCGATAGGCATCGACGGGAGCCGTATTCGTATAGCTGCCGT
>CANHAW010000294.1 GCA_947458675.1 Beijerinckiaceae bacterium | reverse complement strand
GGCCCTTTCGCACGAGATTGCGGTGATGAACGAGGGGCGCATCGTGCAGATCGGCTCGCCGCGCGACATTTACGATCATCCCCGTACGAAATTCGTTGCCGACTTTATCGGCTCGACCAATTTCCTCGAGGGCCAGGTGCTTGGCTACGATCAAGCGGCTTCGCGCTGGATGGTGCGTACGCCCGCCGGCGATTTTCTTATCAACACAAATTCGGCCTTGCGCCCCGATATGCGCGTGACCGTTTCTGTGCGGCCGGAAGATGTCGAGCTTTCAGAAGAAGCAATGAGCGGCGGAAATAATCTCGCCGGTCTTGTCGATCAGAAAGTCTTTTTGGGCGATTTCGTCGATTTTCAGGTGAAGGTCGGCGATTCAATCCTCCTGTCGCGCGCGCATCCTTCTTTGCGCACGCCAATTGGCGACAGGATTCACCTGCGACTAAACCCGGAAAAATGTGTCGCGATACCGGATGAATCATCCGCTCGCGCCGCGGCCTGATCACGACTGCCAAGGGAGAAGAAAATGGCAAAGGACGCAATCGTCTCGGATGAAATGGCGAAGAAATTCGCCACCGAGAAAGACACACCCTATCTGCGCTGGGTGCGCTCGGAAGGGCTCGATATTATCAGCGCGCATTATGTGCAGAACCTGCGCACGGTTGAGCTGAAGGATTGGGCGCGCCGCGGCGGCAAGGGCGTCTATATCAATCACGAAGCCTCGCGCACATCGAACGATTGCTACGTCTGCGAAATCGCACCGGGCAAGAAGCTCGAGCCGCAGCGCCAGCTGTTTGAGGAAATGGTCCTCGTGCTCGAAGGTCGCGGTTCCACGACTGTGTGGAATGACGAAGGCAAGCGCATCACTTTCGAATGGGGTGCAGGCGCGCTTTTCGCGATTCCGCTCAACACCTGGCACCAGCATTTCAACGGCTCGGGCACGCAGGCTGCGCGCTTCGTTTCCGTGTCGAATGCTCCCCCGGTCATCAACCTGTATGAAGACATCAACTTCGTCTTCAACACCGCCTATGATTTCAAGTCGCGCTTTGCGGGCGAGCCCGATTACTTCTCCAACAAGGGCGAGCAGAAGGGCCTTCTGCTGGAAACCAACCTTGTTCCGGACGCGGTCAATTTGCCGCTCATCACGGCCAAGGAACGCGGCGCTGGCGGCGGCCACATTCGCTTCAATATGGCGAAGGGCTCGATGAACAGCCATATTTCGCAATTCCCGATCGGCACCTACAAGAAGGGCCATTGCCATGGTCCGGGCGCGCACGTCATCATCCTGTCGGGTGAAGGCTATTCGCTGATGTGGCCGGAGGGCGACGAGCCCAAGCGCTATGATTGGGAAGTCGGCACAATGATCGTGCCGCCGAACATGTGGTTCCACCAGCATTTCAACACCGGCAAGACGCCGGCTCGCTATCTCGCGTTCAAGCATGAGGTCGTCTCGATGCGCAATGCGCAGGGCGTGCCGAAGGCCTGGATCTCGCGCCGCATCGGCGGCGACCAGATCGATTACGCCGATGAGAAGCAGCTCGTGCGCGACATGTTCTCGTCGGAACTCGCCAAGAACGGCCTCGAGCCGCGCATGGACGAGGCCTACAAGACCGAACTCGAAACGCTGCCGCCCAAGCCGGCCGCGTAATCGAAAAAGACCAGAGGGCGGAGTTTTCACTCCGCCCTTTTTCGTCGTCATTGCGAGGAGCGCGTTCGAGCGCAATTATATTCCCCTCCCCCCTGCGGGGAGGGGCTAGGGGTGGGGGTCGCGTCATCTTTCCGTTGAAAGGCCGACGCGCATCAACTTGAAAGATGACGCGACCCCCACCCCGCTCGCTGCTGCGCAGCGAGTCGCCCTCCCCGCAAGGGGGAGGGAGAAGCATCCATAAAGAAGACGAAAAACCGAGGGAGAGCCGCATGGCCAAGGACGCCACCGTTTCCGATGAAATGGCGAAGAAATTCGCGACGGAAAAAGACACGCCCTATTCGAAATGGGTGCGCGGGCAGGGGCTCGACATTATCAGCGCGCATTATGTGCCCGATCTGAAAGTCGTCGATCTCAAGCCATGGGCCGAGCGTGGCGGCAAGGGCGTCTTCATCAATCACGAAGCCTCGCGCACATCGAACGATTGCTACGTCTGCGAGATTTTGCCCGGCGGCAAGCTGGCGCCGCGCCGCCAGCTCTTCGATGAAATGGTGCTCATTCTCGACGGTCGCGGCTCCACCAAAGTCTGGAACGATCGCGGCCAGAGCATCACTTTCGAATGGAAGGCCGGGGCGATTTTCGGCATTCCGCTGAATTGCTGGCACCAGCATTTTAATGGTTCGGGGCAGGCGGGCGCCCGTTTTGTCGGCGTGACCTATTGCCCGTCAGTGCTCAATCTGTATGGCGATCCGGATTTCGTCTTCAATCACAAATATGATTTTCTGCAGCGCTTCTCGGGCGAGCCGGATTTCTTCTCGGCAAAAACGGAAGCTGACGGTTTTCTGCTGAAGACCAATTTTGTCCCCGATGCCGTCAATCTGCCGCTCATCACCGCCAAGGAGCGCGGTGCAGGCGGAGGGCATATTCGCTTCAATATGGCAGGCGGCATGATGGCGAGCCATATTTCGCAATTCCCGGTCGGCACATACAAAAAAGCCCATCATCATGGGCCCGGCGCGCATGTGATCGTGCTCTCTGGCGAAGGCTATTCGCTGATGTGGTCGGAAGGCGAAGAGCCCAAGCGCTATGAATGGAAGCCCGGCACTTTGATCGTGCCACCCAATGCCTGGTTCCATCAGCATTTCAATGCGGGTGCCACGCCGGCGCGCTATCTGGCGTTCAAAAATTGGTCGCCGCGCAATACGCAGGGCGTGCCCATGTCCTGGATCTCGCGCCGGATGGGCGGTTATCAGATCGATTATGCGGATGAGACAAAACAGGTGCGCGACATGTTTTCGCAAGCCCTCGCCAAACACGGACTCGAGCCGCGTATGGACGAGGCCTATACGAAAGAGCTTGAGACCTTGCCGCCGAAGCCCGCTGATTGGGCTTAAAAAGAAAAGGCGGGCTTAGGGCCCGCCTTTTTTATGGTCGTCTCGCGCCGTCATTGCGAGCGCGCGCAAGCAGTGACGATGCGCGTTAAATCTTGAAGGCTTCCAGCGTTTCCGGCGCAAACAGCTCTTCGGGCTTCAGCAGGCGTTTTGAGAGGCCCTGCTCATAATGGTAGCGCAGGAAGGTCGAGAGCGTTTCGTAATTTTTGTCGAGACCATAGGCCCAGTAATCGTCGCCCATTTCTGCGCGCGTTTCATCCATCACCGCACCAAGCCAGGGGATCATGGCCTTCAGGGCTGCTGTTTCTTTCAGATCTTCATAGGTGCGGCGCTGCGCTTCGTGGAAAGCCTTGAACAGGGCCTGCGCGATCCAGCGATTCTGCTCATAGACTTCGCGACGAATGGCGACTGTGTGCATGATCGGGAAAGTTTTCGTCTTGCGATAATAATCGCGCTCCACCTG
>CANHAW010000293.1 GCA_947458675.1 Beijerinckiaceae bacterium | reverse complement strand
TCCCCCTCACATTGGGAGGGCAGCAGATCCATGTGCCGGGCTATATGGTCTGGGTTGCCATTCTTTACTCGCTCATTGCATCGACGATGATGGTGAAAATCGGCCGCCCGCTGATCGCCTGCGTGGATGAGAAAAATGCTGCAGAGGCGCAATTCCGTTATGAGCTGACGCGTGTGCGCGAAAGCGCAGAAAATATCGCGTTAATCGGCGGCGATGAGGATGAAAAGGCGCGACTCGATGAGACCTTCACCGATCTCGTCAAACGCTGGCTCGGCGTGATCGCTCAGCAGGCGAAAATGACCTGGGTTTTAAACGCCAATACTGTTCTGGCCCCGGTTGCGCCCTTGCTCATGGGTGCTCCGAAATATTTGTCAGGCTCGATGACTTTGGGCGAGCTGATGCAGGTGACAGCCGCTTTCATGCAAGTGCAGACAGCTTTCAATTGGCTCGTCGACAATGCGATCAGGCTGGCGGAATGGAATGCATCCTCGCAACGGGTCGGCGTTTTGCTCAATGCCATTGCCGAAATCGATACGAGTATCGGCAAAGCTGCGGACGGCATGATTACAATGGGCACAAGCCCGGACGCCAATATGCGGATCGAAAATCTCTCCATCGCGCAGCGCAACGGAAAATTGCTCATCGCCGATGCAGAAGTCGTTATTGAACCGGGTGAAAAAATTCTCGTCAAAGGCGAGTCGGGCATGGGCAAGAGCACGCTGATCCGGGCGATTGCCGGCCTGTGGCCTTGGGGATCGGGACGAATCCTGCGCCCTGAAGGCGCTGAAATAGCTTTCATGCCGCAGCGCCCCTATATTCCGCTGGGAACATTGCGGCATGCATTGCTTTATCCTGCAAGCGGACAGCCAGAAGAAGATTGGAAGATCCGCGATGCCTTGCGCAAGACAGGCCTGTGGCATCTGATTGAGCGACTCGACGAAGATGAGCATTGGAGCCGCATCCTGTCAGTTGGCGAGCAACAACGCATCGCCTTTGCGCGACTTCTCATCCGCCCACCCGACATGATCATCATGGATGAGGCCACTTCTGCGCTGGATGAACTCAGCCAGGCGCGCGTGATGGATTTTCTCAAGCAAGAACTGGCTGCCGCCACCGTGATCAGCGTTGCTCACAGGCCGGGTCTGGAGGCTTGGCACACACGCGAAGTCAATCTCGTCCGTGCACCGGGAAAAGCTCATGCGGTGACGCAGGACACGCGCTATCCGCTCGCCCATAAAATTCTCGAAAAACTCCGGCTTCACGACAAACGTATGCCGGAGCCATAATCTTTCGGCATTCGAAAAACAGATCGAGATGAAATGCGCTAATCGACTTCGCTTGTCGCCAGCTGTGCATCGATCTGCGCGAGCAATGTCTGCAGACGGTCGGGGGTGGGTTCAGCATCCCCTGTCAAAATGATCCGCAGGCGACGCCCGATCTGCGCCTGCGCATCCAGGCTGAGTCGTGGCTCGCAGGCCCCATTTCGATGGTGGGAAAGAATTGGCTCTCTTATCACGAAATTTTTCGCTTCCATTCGATTGCAACTCATCAGCGCATTCTCCGGCGGCGCTCGAGCCTTTTCCGGGCAGTCCGACGGAAATGAAACAAATCCGTTCAGCCTGCGATGCAACGCATGTCGAACAATAATCGTTCCAAGTCGCACGCTTCATGAGAGTTTGAGGAACCTTCACAAGGCTGGCACTGCAAATCAGGGAACCGATAGGCTCCGCATACGTTTGCAAGAACTGCGATCGATGCGCCTCCTATCCGAAAGGTCTGCATGAACGCCGATGCCGGTTTCCTTGCACGTGAGGGGACGCCTGCCAGCGAGCGGATGTTGCGCGATGTGCTCGACAATCTTTCCGCCTTTGTCGCCGTCCTCGATCTGGAGGGCAGAATGCTGGAGGCCAATCGGGCGCCACTTGAAGCTGCAGGTCTGCAGCGCTCCGATGTGATCGGTCAATTGCTCTGGAACTGCCCATGGTGGGGCTGGTCTACGGAGGCGCAGGAACAGCTTCGGCATGCCATTGCGCGCGCTGCTGCGGGTGAAACAATTCGCTACGATGCAACGATGGCGCTACTGCCTGAGGGCGCGCGCATGACGCTCGATTTCCAGATTGCACCGCTGCGCGACAATGACGGGCACATGATGCACCTTGTTGCAAGCGGAACAGACATGACCTGGCGCAAAAATGCCGAACGTGCATTGCAAACGGCTCTGGTGCGAACGGAACTGGCTTTGGAAGCAGGACAGACCGGCGTTTGGGAAGTGGATTTTCTCACCGGCGAAATGATCTGGGATATAAGAATGCGCAATCTGTTTGGCATTGCGCAGCATCTGCCTGTCACGCAGGACATGCTGGATAGCGCCATTCATCCAGAGGATTTGTCGCGGACCAATGATGCGGCCAAAGCCGCAACCGATCCCTCAGGCAACGGCGAATATGCCATAGAATTTCGCCTTCGGGGCGTTGAACATGCGACCCATGAAAGATGGATCGCTGCGCGAGGACGCTGCCTGTTTGAACATGACACTCCCATTCGCATGATCGGGATCGCGCGCGACATTACCGAACGCAAGCAACGCGAAACGCATGTGCATATGCTCATGCGCGAAGTCCAGCACAGATCGAAAAATCTTCTCGCAGTGATTCAGGCCATGGCCCGCCAGAGCGCATCTGCGGGCGGGACGGCCAAGGACTTCGAGCGGCGTTTCACGGCCAGACTTGAGGCGCTGGCCGGCTCTCAGGATCTGCTCGTTGTCCAGGATTGGCATGGCGCATCCATGCACGATCTCGTTGTGTCGCAGCTCGTTCACTATCAGGATCTGATCGGCAAGCGCATTTTGATCGAAGGGCCAAATGTCATGCTGAAGCCGGAAGCGGCGCAAAATATCGGACTTGCGCTTCATGAGCTTTCGACCAATGCGGCCAAATATGGAGCGCTCTCAAACGATCGTGGCAGAATCGATTTGAACTGGTCGATCCAGCGCGCAGAAGAAGGGCCGTTTCTGTGTCTCTCATGGCGCGAGAGCGGCGGACCGAAAGTCTCGCCGCCCAAGCATGAAGGTTTCGGTCACAAGGTTCTCAAACGTATCGTTGCCAATGCCCTTGAAGGAAAAGTCACATTCGACTTCGCGCCTGGCGGCATGATGTGGCAGCTTGAAATTCCGACATCCTATCTTGCGAATGCGCGCCTGACGCCGCCGGCAAGCGAAGCGCTTTCAGATCATTCAGGCGCATTCGGCGCGCCCATGTGGCGGGCCTAGAATTGCCGCGCCGGCGGAGCACGCTTAAGCTGCCCGCTTTTGGAAATATTCAATGTCCGGAGAGACTGGCGTCCCGGAAGGGATTCGAACCCCTGACCTACGGTTTAGGAAACCGTTGCTCTATCCTGCTGAGCTACCGGGACGCAGGTGGCAGCACTATTCGCGCAAAG
The DNA here is from genome assembly GCA_947458675.1 of Beijerinckiaceae bacterium. Classification (GTDB taxonomy): domain Bacteria; phylum Pseudomonadota; class Alphaproteobacteria; order Rhizobiales; family Beijerinckiaceae; genus Terripilifer. The sequence continues at coordinate 58 of CANHAW010000293.1, read as the reverse complement.
CTCATGTGCGTTCAAGAGCCATCTCTGTTCTGGCGCTGATCTTTATCTGCACGCCCTT
>CANHAW010000292.1 GCA_947458675.1 Beijerinckiaceae bacterium | reverse complement strand
GCTGCCATATTGCGCGGCATGTGGCGCACGAGCATGCGTGCATAAGTGTCGAATGTGCTGCCCGGCGGATAGCCGACAATCACGCGAATGGTTTTGCCGGCATAGAAGGCGGCTGCAGTGTCTTGCGCCAGCGCCTTGATCGGGGCCAGTGCGAGGGTGCAGGCGAAGGCGGCGGTGATAGCGCGGATCATGTTTCCTCCCTTTTGTCAGCGGCGCGGCTGCGCTCTTAAGCCCAGTCTATGCCGATGCGGGCGAGAAGGTGAAGCCCATTGCGCGCCATGGACAGGGGGGCAGCCTTGCCCTAGCCTTTGGAAAAAGGGAGGAAAAATGAAAATCATGCCCGCACGCACGGCCCTGCACCTGTTCGCCGGCGCCGCTCTCGTCGCCTTGGCCGCTCCCGCCATGGCCCAGGAGCCGAATTTCGCCAGAAAGACGATCACCGTCTATATCGGCAATACGCCGGGGGGCAGCTACGATCTTTATGGCCGCGTTGTCTCGCGCCATATCGGCCGCCACCTGCCGGGCGCGCCCACTGTGGTTGCGGTCAATATGCCCGGTGCAGGCACGATCCGCGCCGCCAATTATCTCTACGAAGTCGCCCCCAAAGACGGCACGGCCATGGCCATCGTCACCGAGACGCTGGCGGTCGAACAGGTCACCGGCAATCCGGCCGTGCAATATGATACGGCGAAATTCAACTGGGTCGGCCGTGTCGCCTCATCGAATAATATTCACTTCCAATGGCACACATCGAAAGTGCAATCGCTCGAGGATGCCAAGAAATTCGAGACGCCGGTGGCCGCTGCCGGTGCGGGCAATATTTCCGAAGTCGTGCCGAAATTGCTGAATGCCACGATCGGCACCAAGTTCAAGGTCATTTCCGGCTTCCCGGCCTCGGCCGAGGGCATGCTGGCGATGGAGCGCGGCGAGGTCGATGGAACGGCGAGCTCCTGGGCCGCAACGCGCACCGGCAAGAAGCAATGGCTGGATGAAAAGAAGATCACGATCATCCTGCAGAACCTGCCTGAGCGTTCCGCCGATCTGCCCAATGTGCCGGCGCTCGGCGAATTGGGCGACACGGAGGGCGACCGGCAATTGCTGCGCCTTTATGCGTCGGGCGGCGCCATCGGGCGCGCCTTCATCGCCCCGCCGGGCACACCTGCCCCGGTGATGAAAGTCCTGCAGGACGGCCTGCTCGCGATGACGAAAGACCCCGAGGTCATTGCCGAAATGCTCAAGGCCAATCTCGACCTCGAATATGCGCCACCAGAAAAACTCGCCGATGAGGTGAAGAAGACGCTGGCGACGCCAAAGGCAGTCACGGAACGCGCCAAGCAATTGCTGGCGCGGTGAGACGGGTATCGTCATTGCGAGCACGCGCAAGCAATCCAGACTGCATCGGCGGCTCTGGATTGCTTCGTCGCTTTCGCTCCTCGCAATGACGGCGTGAGCATTTCATCGCTGCCCGTGGGCAGGCCAATTGTCAGAAAAGCTCAATCGGTAAGATTATTCGCGAATGCAGCAACGCCTTGTGCCAGCGTTGCGAGATGATCCTGCGCGGTCAATCCCGACACTTTCTTGCGCGGTTTCAGATCGTGGTCGCCGTCTTCGAACCAGGCGATCTCGATTTTTGGTGAGAGCCTGTAGCTCGCCACTTCCTCGCGCGTGCCGAAGGGATCGCGTGTGCCTTGGGCGATCAAGGTCGGTATTTGCAAATGTTCGAGATGGGCCGTGCGCAATTTTTCCGGCTTTTGCGGCGGGTGGAACGGATAGCCGATGCATAAAAGGCCGGCGATCCGGCCCTCGCGGAACAAATCATCGGCGACCATTGAGGCGACGCGTCCGCCCATGGATTTGCCGCCGATGATGAGCGTGCCCCGGCAGGCAAGGGCATCGATGGCGGCTCGATATTCATTTTGCAGGGTCTCGGCCCGCGGCGGCGGCTTGCGCTGCCCTTGGCGGCGCGCGGCCATATAGGCGAATTCGAAACGCGCCACCCTCATCCCTGAGCCCGCCAGCGCTGCCGCAAGGGCATTCATGGCCGGGCTGTCCATGGCGCCACCCGCACCATGGGCGAGCAGAATGGTCTGGCCTGCATGTTCAGGGCCGTCGAACAGGAATGTTTCAGACATGATCGCTCCCGAATCGCGACAATGCGCGCGCGAACGTCAAAATTTCAATTTTCGGGGATTGGTGCCCAGGAAAGGACTCGAACCTTCACAGCCGTTAAGCTACTGGCACCTGAAGCCAGCGCGTCTACCAATTCCGCCACCTGGGCACGGGGCGTGTCTTACGGGCCGGGCACGGTCATTGTCAATCGCGACGTCGTGAAGCTTTTGCGAATATTTCCGTGTCTTGCCCCATGAAAGTCGGAAACAGCCGTTCTATATTGATTGTATGGTTCCAATTCGGGGCCTGCTTGTCGGAACAGCTCCGAACGGGGTCGAGATGACGAAACGTGCAGAACGGCAGCTGATCAGCATCCTGCTCTGGAACGCTCTGGGCGGGGCCATGCTCGGCGTGCTTTTCGCCGCTTTCCTCCTCTATTGGGATGTTGCGGGTATCGGCAGCCTGATTGCCGCCAGCGACCGGCCCTGGCCTGCGATCCTGCTCCTGTTTGGCGGTTTTGCCGTGACTTTCGGCAGCGCCGTCTGCGGCACGGCCATCATGGGCCAGCGCGACGACCGCGACGATGGACCGGGCGGCGGCCATCGCGATCCGGGCGAGCTCATCCCCATCGAATTGCGCATTCGCCGCGATCGCAGGTGAATGGCACCCCTCTCTCGCCGAAGGGCTGAGAGGGGATGGTTCGCCGGGCCTGTACAGAGGCGGCCTTGTCCTCTAATCACCGTGCCAGAATGAGCGTTGAGCTGCAGGAGGCGGGGATTCCCATGCTCGAGACAAGCGACAAGTCTGGCCAGTTGGTGACGATCTTCGGCGGCTCGGGTTTTATCGGGCGTCATGTCGTGCGCGCGCTCGCCAAACAGGGCTGGCGCATTCGCGTCGCCTGCCGCCGCCCCGATCTTGCCGGTCATCTGCAGCCCTCAGGTCGCGTTGGCCAGATTCATGCCGTCCAGGCCAATCTGCGCTTTCCGGCCTCGGTCGCTGCAGCGGTGCGCGGCGCCGATGCAGTCGTCAATCTCGTCGGCATTCTGACCGAGACGGGTCGCCAGCGTTTCGATGCGGTCCAGTCTTTTGGCGCGCGCATTGTGGCAAAATCCGCCAAGGAAGCGGGCGTAAAAACCCTTGTGCAAATGTCGGCGCTCGGCGCCGATCCCAATTCCGATTCGGCCTATGCCCGCAGCAAGGCCGAGGGCGAAGCGGCGGCCTTTGAATTTTTCCCGGAAGCCAATGTGCTGCGGCCCTCGATCGTCTTTGGCCCGGAGGACGATTTCTTCAATCGCTTTGCGGCGCTGGCGCGCATGATGCCGGCCCTGCCGCTCATCGGTGGCGGCGAAACACGTTTCCAGCCCGTCTATGTCGGCGATGTTGCGCAGGCTG
>CANHAW010000291.1 GCA_947458675.1 Beijerinckiaceae bacterium | reverse complement strand
TGGTCGAACAATTCTCCGCCCATCCGCTCGAGCGCGATGCGGCTCATCTTTATGGACCGCCGGATGGCTATGTGGGCGCCGACGGTTCTTTCTCGAAAGACCGGCGCAGCCCGCAGGACAAGCCAGTCTATGAAATCGAATTGAAACCCGAAGACGGTGTTTATCCGCTGCCCTACATGGCGCGGCAGGCTGACGGATCGGCGTGGGAAGAAGAATGTGCAGCTCCGGGCACACCGGAAAGTCGCGCCCGTCAGGGCTTTTATCCCGATGGCTCGCGCACATTCGATGAAATTGATCGCCTCGGTGTCGGGCAGGATGGTCTGGCTGGCAAACTGACGGGCGATGTCGATGTTTCTTTCTTCCGCGTCTTGCCGCCGGCAGGCTTCACGCAGGGCCTGCCGCAGGATGATCGGAAAGATATCGGCTCTGGCGACATTGCGCCCGAAAAACGCGGCCACCATTTCTTCCCCTACAAGCCCAGACATATTTCTGCCGCACCGCCTCGTCCCGCGCTTGCGAAAGTGACGAATGACGTCCAGCGCATCATGTCGTCCTCCGATTATGACGGCGGCATCTGGACGCAAGGCAGCCCGAATATCGAAGATGTTTGTTATTGGCTCAACTTGCTCATCGATACGACCAAGCCGATGGCCTGCAATGCGGCGCAGCGTCCGCATGGTGAAGTGAGCAATGACGGGCCGCGCAACATTCTCGATTCCATTGCTTATCTGAAATCCCGCGTTTGGGCCGACGCACAATCGCGCAATCGGCTTGGTACGCTGTTGGTGATGGACCAGCAGATGTTTGCAGCCCGCGAAGCCGCCAAGGCGGATGCACGGCCCGGCGGTTACGTCGCAACCGGCGGCATGGGCGGCATTATCGGGCAGATTACGCATCTCAACAGATGCGTGGTCAAATATGTGCCCGATTACAAACATACTCACTGCTCAGATGTGCGCATCACGCAATTGCCCGAAGCGGTCGAGGCCAGCATCATCGAGAACGGACGCTTGATACGCAAACGGATGTTTGTACGCGATGGCAATGGCGGCTTGCTGGAAAATGCAATTCCTTCAGTGTCGATTGTCAAAGACGGCGGTTTTTGCGGTTTGGATTGGGATGCTGATCCGGAAGCAGAAGTGGATCTTGTCGCCCTTATCCGGCACAAGCTGACCATGGATCGTTTGGCGGGCATTGTGGTCGAAGGCACGACCCCGACGGGAAATATGACCTCCCCCGCTCGTATGAAACTCGTGCTGCGGGCCGCCTTTTCCGGCTTGCCTGTTGTGCGTGTCGCGCGCGGCAGTCACGAGGGCTTCAGCGATCCCCATCCCGTCATTATCGGCGGCTCCAATCTGACATCGACCAAGGCGCGCCTTTTGTTGATGGCCTGTCTGATGAAATTCGGCGGCTTGCCGATTGCGGCCGACCCGGATGCCCCGACACAAGAAGAGCGTGCGCGGCTTACCAAAGCCATTCAGGCCTATCAGGATGTATTCGACAATCACTGACCAGCAAGGAGATCGGGCCATGTTGAAACGGTTTTTCGCTCTTGCACTTTCAAGTCTCTTCATCACCGGTCATGCCGGCGCTCAAACGAATGAATTCTACAAAGGCAAGACGCTCGAAATTCTGGTCGGGTTCTCGCCGGGCGGAGGATATGACGCTTATGCGCGTGCTTTGGGTGCCGTGATCGGCCGCCATATTCCTGGCCAGCCGAATGTTGTTGTGCGCAATATGACGGGGGCAGGGAGCCTGCGTCTCGCGCTCTTTCTTGCAGATGCCGCGCCGCGCGACGGCACGACAATCGGCATTTTCGACAATGGTCTTTTGATCGCACCTTTGCTGAAACCGGAGACGGCCAAATTCGATGCATCGAAATTGAGTTGGGTCGGCAGCGTAGGCAAGGATACGCAAGTCTGCATGGTCTGGCACGAAACCGGAATTGCATCGCTCAATGATTTGAAAAATCGTGAAGTGAATATTGGTGTCACCGGCACCGATGACATCCGCTATATGAGCACAGCCATGATGAAAAATGTCGCCGGCGCGAAGTTGAAGATTGTGCCGGGCTATCCCGGCAGCACGGATATTCGCTTGGCCATCGAGCGGCGTGAGCTCGATGGTGTCTGCGATTCCTGGCAGAGCCTGAAGAGCACCAAAGCCGAATGGGTGCAGGACAATAAGGTCAACCTGCTTGTCCAAATGGCGGCAAAGCCGCATCCGAACATGCCGAAAGTGCCGACCATTATGGAATTTGCAGCGCCAAACATGAAAACGGCTCTCGACCTTCTGGTCTCGCCTGGTGAATCGGGGCGCTCATTCGTGGGCCCTCCGGGCGTTCCAGCAGATCGCCTGGAAATTCTGCGTCGCGCTTTCGATGCCTCGATGAAGGACAAGGAATTTCTCGATACGACGGCCAAATCTCGGCTTGATGTCGAACCCATGCCCGGCGAGGAGATCGAAAAATTCCTGAACCGAATCTACAAGGCCACGTCTGAGGATGTGGCAATGGCCCGCAAGCTGATCCAATAGGTTTCGGAAATTGGGGCAGGCGTATAGATGCAGCTTGCAAAGCTGCATCGTGTAAATCGCGGGAGGCAGCAAAAAAAGTTTTTGATTTTGGCACTTTCAGACGGTGACCTATCTGTCCTTGCGCGAGGCCAAAATCAGACGGCGGCTCTGGTTTGTGCGTGAGAGGAGAATCGCGATTGCTCCTCCGCGCCGTAAAGAATGGACATGAGAGGCCCGAAGGATTTCTCTTCCATAGGGGACCATTCTCTTGGCTTTACCATGAAGGGGTCGCGAAGCAGGCACTGCAGATAGGCCTTGAAAGCGGTCTCCACCCCGGTCACGCGCGTGAAATTGTCCACCGGTGCATAATCCTGAACCGGCTCGTAACGCCCCTCCCCGAGGTCGTGAAACAGCGACGTTTTGCTTCTGCGTTTCTCTCGCGTTTCGAAATTGGCGCGGTACCAAACATAAGATTCAAGAATAAGCGGCACGCTTGAGACGCGTCGCTTTCCCAAGACCAGTAAAATGCGACGCATGCCCTGCAAAATGTCGTCAAACATCTCGGACGGATCATAGAGCTCGGCCAAATCGGCAACCAGCGGCCGAACAATATCTTCCGACCTCAGGTCCTCAATGACGAATTGATGGGTGGCGGCCCCCACGATCACGTCGAAGACAAATTGGGGAGGCCGAGATTTTCTCTGTTCCATCAAAGATCCAGAATCGCGATGACATATTGGCAAATTATCAAATATGATAATATCGTCAACCATATATATCAGGATATCAAAAGATATGCTGTGAAAGTGTCCGAATTGTCTGATATAGTTGGAAAAATCGACGGCTCAACCCGGTGATTTAAAAACTGCTTTGAAAACAATCCTTTAAAGACGAATAGCGGGGGGTTAATTGGACTTCGACGGACCGAAAAACATCTGCATCATCGACGATGATAGCGAATATGGCGAGTTTCTTTCGGCTTTCCTTCGCTCC
>CANHAW010000290.1 GCA_947458675.1 Beijerinckiaceae bacterium | reverse complement strand
GCAATATTGCCGCCGATTGTGCCGGACGCGCGCACCTGCTTTGAGCCGAACCGGCGCATGATTTCGCCAAGATCGGGATGCAGCTGCGCAAGCGCCGGCATAAGCCGTTCATGGGTGACACCTGCACCGATAAAAAGCGCCTCTTCGCTCTCCACCATTTCAGCCAATTCGCGCACGCGGCCGGTCCACAGGATGCGATCCAGCTCCTGCAATCCCTTGGTGATCCAAAGCCCGACATCGGTCGCACCCGATATGAGAAAAGATTGCGGATGCGCCTCATACAGCGCTGCCAGGCTCTCAAGACTCTCGGGCGCGGCGAAGAAACGCGCCTCATCGCCGACAAAAACATCGCCCGCCGCCTCGTCCATTCCCGCGAAACGATTTTGTCGTGGCTCGGCATGGGCTGCCAGCGCCGCATCGACAATCGGTCGATAGCCGGTGCAGCGACACAGATTGCCCGCGAGCTGATCCTGCACATCCTCGGCGCTTGGCCGGTGCGGCGCGGATTCATGTTGTGCAAAAAGGCTCATCACAATTCCCGGCGTGCAAAAGCCGCATTGCGATGCGTGATGCTCAACCATGGCCTGCTGGACAGGATGCAGCACACCGTCCTGTGCAAGATCTTCAACCGTCACCACTTCCGCACCATCCACCTGGCCGAGCAGCAAGATGCAGGCATTGACGGGGGCGTGATGAAGGCCGTCGGCGCGGCGGCGCACAAGCACCAGAGTGCAGGCACCGCAATCGCCTTCATTGCAGCCTTCTTTCGTGCCCGTCGCGCGCTGGTCGATGCGCAGCCAGTCGAGCAAGGTCATGCGCGGCGAAAAATCGGAAAGTGCGATCTCGCGCCCCCTGAAGCGGAACCGGATCTCTCGTCTTGTCTTCAAATCGGGCATGCCCGGCATGATCGCGTCCCAAAAATTCGCAGCGACGAATATGGCGCGGCCAAGCCGGACTGCAAAGCCCCGAGCCTGCGCCTACCAGACGCCCGTGTTGGGCATGGAGAGCCAAGGCTCCTGCGGCGCCAAAGCCTCGCCCTTCTGCAAAAGCTCAATAGAAATATTGTCCGGAGAGCGGATGAAGGCCATATAGCCGTCGCGCGGCGGACGGTTGATCGTCACGCCGGCTGCCATCAAGGCGGCGCAGGTCGCGTAAATGTCATCGACGCGATAGGCCAAATGGCCGAAATTGCGCCCGCCCGTATAGATCTCCGGATCCCAATTATAGGTCAGCTCGACCATCGGCGCCCGTGTCTCGCGGGCGCGCGACTCGTCACCGGGTGCCGCAAGGAAGACGAGAGTGAAGCGGCCCTTTTCATTGTCGACCCGGCGTATCTCGCGCAGGCCAAGCTTGTTGCAGTAAAAATCGAGCGAAACCTCGAGATCGGTCACGCGAACCATCGTGTGCAGATATTCCATCTGTCGCTCCTGCTTTATTCCTGAGGCCCCATATAGCCCAATTGGTGGGGGAAACCAGAAGCCTTCATTCTGGCCAAAAGCCGCCCCGCCCATTATGCAGGGGCTCAGGTCAGCCGCCTGAACCGGAGACAACATGACCGACACAGATCGAGCCGCCGAAGACTCCGCCCTCAAGCGTCAGGCCGCGCTCGCCTCCATTCTGGCCAGCGCCTGCCTCACCGTGGGCAAGCTCGCGGCAGGTTTAATGTCGGGCTCGCTTGCGCTTCTGTCGGAGGCCGCCCACGGCCTGCTCGACACGGGCGCGACCATTCTCACCTATTTCGCCGTGCGCGCCGCCGACAAGCCGGCCGATGACGAACATCATTACGGACATGGCAAGATCGAGGCGGTGGCTGCTCTTGCCGAAACCGGCCTGTTGATCGTGCTCGCCGTGGGCGTGCTCTATGAAGCCGGCCACAGGCTTTTGTCGCCCGTCGTCGAACAGATCGATGCCAATTGGCTGGTCTTTGCGGTTCTCATCATTTCGATTGTCGTCGATGTCGTGCGCTGGCGCTCGCTGGCTGCCGTGGCCAAGCGCACGAAGAGCGATGCGCTGGCAGCAGATGCTTTGCACTTCTCGAGCGATTTCGTTGCCTCTTCGCTGGTGCTGGTCGGCCTAGTCGCAACAAGCTTCGGCTTTCATCAGGGCGATGCTCTGGCAGCCATCGGCGTCTCACTCTTCATTGCGATTGCCGGCTACAAGCTCGGCCGGCGCACCATCGACACTCTGGTCGATGCGGCGCCCGCTGGCCTCACCGAGCGACTGCGACAGACGGTGGAGAAAGTCCCCGGCGTCATCGACATTGAAGTGCTGCGCCTGCGCTCTGCAGGCCCGCAGGTGATCGGCGAAATCTCCGTTGCCGTACCGCGCACCATGCCGGTCGACAAGATCGTGGCCGTGAAACGGGAAATCGCTCAGGCGCTCACCGCCGAAATGCCGGAAGTGGACCTCACCGTCACCGCCAATCCGCGCGCGCTCGATGACGAGAGCCTTGTGGAGCGCGTGCTTCTGATTGCCGCGCGCCGACGCCTTGCCGTGCATCACATCACGGTGCAACGCGTGGCTGGAAAAATATCGATCAGCCTCGATCTCGAACTCGATGCGCAAATGAATCATGGCGCAGCCCATGACATTGCAACAGCGCTCGAACAGGCCATTTCAGAAGAGATCGGCGAGGATATCGAGATCGAAACCCATGTCGAACCTCTCGAAGTGGAAGAATTGGCAGGCGCCGATTGCCCGGCGGAGCAAACCGCTGCCATCAAGTCACTGCTGATTGAGGGTGCCGGCAAAGGCGGCATTCTGAAGGAAGTGCATTTCGTGCGCGCGCGCGAGACGGCCTCGGGCCTCGTCGTCAATTATCATTGCCGCGCCGATGCCAATTTGAGCGTCCATGCCGTGCATGAAGCAGTCGATCATCTCGACCGCTATTTGCGCGCGCGCATGGAGCGTGTGGTGCGCGTCGTGGGTCATGCCGATCCCCTGCCGCAATAGCCGGAGACAGACATGTTCTGGCAGCTGATGACATCGCGGCGCTTTCTCCCGCTCTTTCTCAGCCAGTTCTTCTCCGCCTTTAACGACAATTTTGTCCGCAATATGCTCGCCATGCTGATCCTGTTCAGGCTCGGCGAGGATCAGGCGGGCCCGCTCGTCACGCTGGCCATCGCCCTTTTCATCCTGCCTTCCATTTTTCTTTCCGCACTTGGCGGCGAAATGGCCGATGCACAGGACAAAGCGCACATGGCGAGGCAGCTGAAGTTTTATGAAATCTTCGTGCAGATGATCGTGGCCGTCGGCTTCCTGCTGCAATCGCTCGCACTGCTCTATGTCGCTTTGTTCGGGCTGGGTGTGATCGCGGCCCTGTTTACTCCGATCAAATATGGCATCCTGCCCGATCATCTCGCGCGCGAGGAATTGCCGGCCGGCAATGCCCTGATCGAAGGCGCCACATTCATTGCCATTCTCTGCGGCATTGTTTTTGGCGCCTATGCTGCGGACGAATCGCGTCAGGCCACCGGCGTCGCCATCCAGCTCATGCTGATTGCCCTTGT
>CANHAW010000289.1 GCA_947458675.1 Beijerinckiaceae bacterium | reverse complement strand
GATATAAGCTCCCTGCTTCATCGCGCCGATCATATCGGCATTGATCATGTGATGTGTCGTCTCATCATAGGGCGCGAGCAAGACAAGAAAATCCAGATCCGCCACCGATTTTTTGAGATCATCGCGCGGCGCCCAGGATGAAAATCCGGGCAGATCACGCGCGGTGCGTGAAATACCCACCACATGCATGCCAAGTGCATGAAGGCGAGGTGCAAGAGCCTCGGCGATGAGACCGACGCCCAGAATGCCCGCGCGCTTGCCTTCCAGGAGGCTGGCACGAAAGCGATCCCATTGATGCTTGTCATGCGCGCGAATGGAACGTGGATAATCGCGCGCCAGCGCCAGCATATGCAAAATCGCTATTTCCGAGAGAGGTGCCCCGTGAATGCCGCGCGTGGATGTCACGACAACATGTTTTTGCAGGCCGTCACGATCGATAATCCCGTCAACGCCCGTGCCGAAGGCATGAACCCAACGAAGCTTTTTCGCATTCACAAAAATATCTTCTTTCACAGCCACGCCAAAAGCCATGAAGATGTCGGCCTCTGAAATTCTCTCGGCTGCTTCCCTCACGCTGGCGACGGTTGTCACTGGGAGATCAGGAAAGCGCGCGAGGATCAGTTTTTCAAAGCTAAATCGAATTTTTTCTTCCCAGGGAAGAAGAATGAGGATGGAAGGTAAAGCGTAGGTCATTTTGCATATCCGTAACTTATTGGGCATCGACGCCAGTATCTGCAATCATCTTACCCATAAAGATGTTTCATCGCGCAGAAAACAGCGCCCTTCATTTGCAGCTTGCACCTGCAGATTGGAGCAATGCTTCTGAAATTCGCAAAGTTGTAGCCCAAGTAAAATACTAGTCCGGTTTGCGACCCCAGAAAACTTCAATCCCTTTCCAAAGAAAGGTTCCGGGCTTTTCAACTATTCCCGAGAAGGCATCCACCAGCTGTTCCGGGGTGTAATAGGGAAACTTTTCGATATCCCAGCCCATGCGTGCAAAGATTTTCTCCACCCAAGCCTCGATATGAATATCGATACTGGCTGAGGCCAGAATATTTGGCCCGAGCATGATCTCGGCAAGCACAATCGATCGGCCGGGCTTGAGAATGCGGGTAAGCTCGCGCGCGGTCTCGAACCAATCGTCCGTGTGCTGAACCGCCTGCAGCACCGCAATGGCGTCATAATGTTCGTCCGGGACGCTCTCTGTATAGGTCCATTTCCAAGTCGCCAGCTGTCCGCCGCGCCCGACAATCCCCTCCATATAAGCGCCGCGCGCTTTTGCAGTAATGTCGATCACATCGATTTCGCCTTGTCCGTTCATGCGCTCTTGCATGTCGGATGGAAAACCGCAGACTTCGACACATTCGCCGATGATCAGAACTTTGTCGCCGGGCTTGAGGGCGAGCTTGTCATAGATCATTTCGCGAATGACGCCGGCCTTTTCGCGCCACATATAGGGAAGCGTGCCAAACAGCATGGCGCGACCCCATCTTGCCTGCTCTTTTGGATCGAGCACAATGTCGCCGAGGATGGCGGTCTCGGCCGGCCCCATATAATCCCAAGGGTTCTTTTTGCCATCCGTCATATTCAACTCCCCGGCGCGTCTAGCCTGAATGGTTTCGATGCCATTTCAATATTGAACATCATTTTAAAAATGCGCGATTGCAAGTCACGCTTGTCGAAGTATGGCGCAAAAAAACGCCCCGGAATCAATCCGGGGCGTTTTCCTTGAGCGTGGATCGATCAGCGTCCCATCAAGGTGATCGCAATCTGTCTCAGCCTTGCGACTTCCTGCTCGAGCGCGATGACATCGCTTTCCATGCCGTTCTGTTGGGCTTGGCTGCGCCGTCCTTGCACCGATGCGAGGCGGGCCGTCAGCTCCGCAACATCGGCGCTGGCTCCACGGCCGCCGGCCTCAGCACGCACGAGGGCGCGACGGGCTTCAGCAACCGCCTGGTCTGCGGCAGCCAGAGAACCGCGCAGACGCGATGCTTCTGCCTGAAGCGAGCCTCGCTCGCGTTCAAGCGAGTAAGAGGCGCGCCGTGCATCGGCTGCCCTCATCTGCTGGTGTTCAGCCCGCATGGCCAAACGCGCCGTATCGCGGTCATAGCGACCGCTCGACAGATTGGCGCTGGCGCAACCCAGGCTGTCGGTGCGAGGATCTCCGGTGCAGGATGTCGCGCAACCGCCAAGTGGGGCAGTGAGCAATGCGAGCATCCCGATTGAGAAAAGAGCGCGTGGTCGCATCATGAGCTTGCACCTCCCGCAACGCTGTTGAGGCCATTGATCAAGGCAACAAGTTTCTGGCGTTCATCAATCAGGCCGGCGCGCTTCGCCTGCAGTTCAGCGGTGGAAGCCACCGAGCTGCGCATGCCGTTGACGTCTTCGCCGACTTCGGCAATGGCTTTGTCGAGCTGCTGGGCCCGCTGGCGCATTTCCGCAAGCTTGCTCCGCGCCTCGGAGACTTGCTGCTGATAGGCCGCCACTGAGACTTGCGCGGAGCGAACGCCGGCTGCCATAGCAGCGACTTGCGAGCGCAACTGGGCCACTTCCTGCTGCGTCTTTGCATTGTAAGCGCGGTACTTGCGCAAATCGCTTTCCGCGCCGTTGACAAGGGCGCGATAGCGATCTTGCGCATTTGCATATTGGCGAGAGCGGGCATCGACATAATCGCCATAGACAGCGCCAGCAACAGCGCCCGTAGCGCAGCCGGCAGCTGCTCCGATGAGAGCCCGCTGCCCAGCGTTTCGTCCGCCAAGAGCCAGTCCGATCAAGGCGCCGGCAACCGCGCCACCAGCGCAGCCCACGCCTGCGCCTTGCGCAATGCGCTCACCGCGAACCTGGTCTTCTGTAGGGCGACCGTTCGGGCCCGCTCCAGTCGATGCGCAACCTGTCACGAAGATGAGGGCAGCGGTCGAAACTGTAGCAATGCGAAAAAAGGTCATTCGTGTGTTTTTCATTTTTTTTCTCCTATGTGAAGCTTATGCACACTTACAATCTCAATCGAGCCATGGGCGCGGGCCATCGATCGCTTTGACGATGATGGCTCGTGATTCTGTGACACGATTGTCATTGACTTCATTAGCGGCAGAAACAACGGCTGCGACATGCGGCCGTAAATTGCTTCTGCCACTCCGAACCAATTCGCTGTCGAGTTCTTCGGCTTGTAACTGTCGGACTGCTCGCGGGAAGTCGGCTGCGAGCTGATTGACGAGATCGACAAAGACGGCGCCGTATTCGACGATTTCCGCTTTGCCGGTCGATATGCTGGTTTGGAGTTTCTGCAACATCTCGGAACGCGAAGGGCCATCGGCCACAGATTGCGTGCTCAGAGTGGATGCAATCCCGAGCGCCTTGTGGAACTGATCGTTCAATCTGGCTGATTGCTGCATGCGGCTGCGCAAAACAGCGGCGCTCATGACAAGGTTTTTCGCCACCCGCGCTTCTATTTCATTGCGAAGAGCGAGCTCTTTCGAAAATGCCTGTTGCAGATTTTCAAGCTCTGTACGCGTT
>CANHAW010000288.1 GCA_947458675.1 Beijerinckiaceae bacterium | reverse complement strand
GTTGCACTTGGGCAAGCGTATGTTCGACGAGGCGCGCATGGAGTGCGGCAGCACCTTCTGCGCCCAGATGCGGAATGAGGCGCGTTTTTGCTGCGCCGGCAACAGGGGCGCGCGCGAAAGTGGCGACAGGGCAGGCAGGATCAATCTTGGCGCGGGGCATAGCCATATTTCTCTGCCAGATGGTGCGGGTCGGCGCCGAGATAAAATGCGGCGCGCAATCGCCACATCAGAAAGATGGTTTTCCAGGCGCCATGGCGATCCCAGCGCCGGCCGGAGGTGATGGCGGGACCAGGCAGGCAGGCGGGAGGCCCGAAGGGGCGCAGGCGGCGCGATAAATCCAGATCTTCCATAATGGGAAGATCGGCATAGCCGCCCAGCTGCGCGAACAGATCGCGGCGGATGAAAATGGCCTGATCGCCGGTTGCCATGCCAGTCAGGCGCGAGCGCCAGTTCATCATCAAGGCGATGAGGGGAAGCAGGGCCGATTGGCCCTCGATACGCACATTGAAACGGCCCCAGCCATGGCCGCCGGCAAGGGCAGCCGCCAAATGGGCAGGCGCATCTGCCGGCAGTCGCGTATCGGCGTGCAAGAACAGCAAAATATCATGGCGGGCTGCGGCGGCTCCGGCATTCATCTGGGCGGCGCGACCGCGCCGGGCTTGCAGCAGCCGGTCGCAGAGGCCCTCAGCCTGCTGCGGGCCGGTGTCGCGGCTGCCGCCATCCACGAGGATCAGCTCATGCCCGGCCGCCCTCAAGGCCTGCAGCGGGGCGAGCGCGCCAGCCAGCGCTGGCCCCTCGTCAAGGATGGGCATGATGATGGAAACGGGCGTCACGCGGGCTCCGGCGGGTTTGGCTGACAATAGGGTCTGGCGGCCCGCTTCCCTAGAGGGTCTGGGCCTGCTCGACTAAAGTTGACTCTCCGCTCGCCTGCGGCGATGAAAGGAACAGCGGTGGCTTTATGCTGCTAGAGCTCAAAACAGTTCAAGAAACGGTCAGCCAAGGGAGAGAATGGCATGCATTCGGATCGTCCGCAGGGGAAGGTCGACGACAAGGTCGGCTTTGGCAGCGATGTGGCAGCGCAGATGTTGCGTCGTTTCGGTTTTCCCTATGTAAGCCTCAACCCCGGCGCGAGCTATCGCGGCCTGCACGATTCCATCGTCAACCATCTCGGCAATGCCGATCCGGCGATGCTGCTGTGCCTGCATGAAGACCATGCCGTCGGCATTGCTCATGGCTATGCCAAGGCGACCGGACAGCCCATGGCCTGCGTGCTGCATTCCAATGTCGGCCTGCTGCATGGCGCCATGGCGCTCTACAATGCTTTCTGCGATCGCGCGCCCATGTTCGTGCTCGGCGCGACCGGCCCGGTCGATGCATCGCAGCGCCGTCCCTGGATCGACTGGATCCATACATCGGCCGATCAAGGCGGCATTGTGCGCGATTTCATCAAATGGGACGATCAGCCCTCATCGCCCGATGCGCTGGTTGAGGCCATGACGCGCGCCAATATCATGACGCGCAGCGAGCCGCGTGCACCGGTCTATATCTGCCTCGATGCAGGTCTGCAGGAAGCGCCGCTCGAGAAGCAGCCGGAATGGCCCGATCTGTCGCGGATGCAGCCGCCCGCACCGGCGCGCGCCGCCAAGGCCGATCTCGATGCAGCCGTGAAATTGCTGAAGGACGCCAAGCGTCCCGTCATTCTGATGGGCAGAACCGACTGGACCGATGAAGGCTGGAAGGCACGCATTGCTTTGGCCGAGCGCCTTGGCGCAGTGGTCTTCACGGATCTGAAGAACCGTTCGTCTTTCCCGACCGATCACCCCAATCATGTGGCGGCCCCCTTCAATCAGGTTGGTCGCGCGCCCAAGCGCATTGTCGAGATTCTTGAACAGGCCGATGTCATTCTGGCGCTGGAATGGACCGATCTGGCGAGCGCCTTGCGCATCAAGAAGGGCGGCACGATTGCTGCCAAGGTCATTGCGACGAGCGTCGATCAATATTTGCACAATGGCGCGCATGCCAATTATCAGGCGCTGCCCTATGCCGATATTGCCATGGCGGCCAATGGCGATGCTGTCATTGCCGATCTCAATGCAGAACTGGGCGCCGGCAAGAAAGACTGCTGGCAGCAGGCACAGCGCAAGGATGTGAAGATCGATCCGACACGCGTGACCATGGATCAGCTGGCTGTCAGCTTGCGTGCTGCTTTCGAAGATCCCGACAAAGTGTCGCTGGCTGCGATCTGCCGCGGCTGGACAGCAGATCTCTGGCCTTTCCGTCATCCGCGCGCCTATCTCGGCAAGGATGGCGGCGGCGGTATCGGTTCGGGTCCGGCGCTCTCTGTGGGTGCTGCGCTCGCCAATCATACCGAGGGCATGCATACGGTGGCTGTGCTCGGCGACGGCGATTTCGCCATGGGCGGCCATGCGCTTTGGTCGGCCGTGCGTCACCGCATTCCGCTGCTGGTTCTGCTCAACAACAATCGCTCCTATTTCAACGACGAGCTGCATCAGGAAACAATGGCCGTGCGCCGCAATCGTCCGCCGGAAAACCGCTGGATCGGTCAGCGCATGTCGGATCCCGATCTCGACTTTGCGAAATTCGCTGAAGCGCAGGGCGCGGTCGGTATCGGCCCGGTGAAGACACCGGCCGATCTCGATGCAGCCATCAAGCGTGGCGTCGAAGTGCTGAAGTCAGGAGGCGTCTGCCTGATCGACGTGCATATCGAGCCGGGCGAAGAGCGCGGCGCGGCCTCCACGGGCCATCGCGCTACGTAAGTTTCAAGGGGGCGCCGCAAGGCGCCCCTTTTTTGTCCCCCGCGCTGTTTGGTTTCGTCGCTTGCGCATTGTGCGTGGACGAATTTAAGCTCGCGGGCGAGCAAAGGAACCGCAGCTGTGCAACGTCTGACCATCAGCCTCGACGATAATATTGCCGCCGCCATCGATGCCTTCATGGAGCGGCAAGGTTATTCCAATCGCTCTGAGGCGATCCGCGATCTTGTGCGCGATTCGCTCGTGCGCTCGGAAGCGGGCGGCACCTCGACGCATCGCTGTGTCGCCGCCGTCTCCTATGTCTATGATTATGACGGGCGCGATCTCGCCATGCGGCTCGACAAGGCGCAGCACGAAAACCACGATCTGACCATTTCCTCAATGCGCACGCGGCTCGACCATCGCCATTGTATGGAAGTGACGCTGCTGCGCGGCCATACGGATGCCGTGCGCAAACTTGCCGCGCAGACCATTTCGGAACGCGGCGTGCATTTCGGTCAGGTGAATATTGTGCCGATCCGCGATGGCGGGGAAACGCATAGTCATGATGACGAAGGTCATCACCACGACCATTCGACCCCGGCCCTCTGAGCTTTCATTTCCGCAGCCCTCCAAGCCCGCCCGCGCACGGGTGATTCGCACATGCCGCAGGGTCGCCCGCGCGATCCGCGCCGAAATCTTGTGCAGTGACGCCCAAAATAGGCATCCGAATGGCTCAGCTCCAGCTAACGAATGGTCAAGTTGGAGCTAAATTGTAGATAATT
>CANHAW010000287.1 GCA_947458675.1 Beijerinckiaceae bacterium | reverse complement strand
CCGCGCGCTTCTGCCTGCCTCGCGGCTCGACATGGAACGTGACTTTGAACCCGTGATCAAGGCCACCAGATCCTACAATGTTCTCGTCGTTGCCCCCAAGGTCGAGGCCGCCACAATTGCCGACCTTATTGCGCTGGCCAAGAAAAATCCGGGCAAGCTCAACTATTCATCCGGCGGCTTTGGTACGCCGGCTCATCTGATCGGCGAGCTTTTCAAGCTTGATCAGAAGATCGAGGCCGTGCACGTGCCCTATCAGCAATTCCCGCAGGCAATCGGTGACCTGCTGGGTGGTGTGAACGATTACATGTTCGTCACAACTTTGCCCGTGACCGAGCTTGTTGCGAGCGGCAAGTTGCGCGCTTTGGCCGTGACATCGCCCAAGCAGCTTCCTGCTTTCAAAAATGTGCCGACCGTAGCGGAACTTGGAATGCCAAATCTCGCGATTGAAGATTGGGTTGGCTTCGTCATGCCCAAGAAGACACCGGCAGATATTGTTGCCCGCATGAATGGGGCGATGAACCAGGCCTTGCAGAATCCTGACATCCGCGAACAGCTTGCGCGCATCGGCGCCGATGTCAGTGGTGGATCGCAGGCTTCTTTTGGCACTTTCCTGAGTGTTGAAGTCAAGAAATGGGATGCCGCGGTCAAAGACGCCAATATCAAGCTGCCAAACTGATTCAAGACCAATCCGGAAAGTCCCACAATGGGTGACGTCAAGAATATCCTGTTCATCATGTGCGACCAGCTGCGCTGGGACTATCTGTCATGCACAGGCCACAAGCATCTCAAGACGCCAAATATTGATCGCCTTGCCAAAATGGGCGTGCGTTTTGATCGGGCCTTTGTGCAATCACCTGTGTGTGGTCCCTCGCGGGCTTCGTTCTACACAGGCCGAACTGTGTTCTCGCATGGTGCGACCTGGAACTTCGTGCCTTTGCCTGTTGGTGAATTGACGCTGGGCGATTATCTGCGCCCGCACGGTGTTCGCGTAGCAGTCGCAGGCAAGACGCATTTCCGCAGCGACACGGATGGCATGGCGCGTCTGGGTCTGACGCGCGAAACTGAAGTCGGCATGTTGATCTCGGAGGGCGGGTTTGAGCCCTGGGAACATGATGACGGCGAACATCCTGATCAGATTGTCAGCGATGATTTGCCCTATAATGCCTATCTGCGCGCGCATGGCTATGAGGGTAAAAACCCTTGGAATGAATATGCCAATGCTGCGCAGGATGCTGATGGCGAAATTGTATCTGGCTGGAACATGCGTAATGCACGCCTGCCGGCACGTGTTGAAGAGTGCCATTCAGAAACAGCCTATATTACCAATCGCGCACTTGATTTCATGCGCGATGCCAAAGATCAGCCTTGGCTCATGCATCTGTCTTATATCAAGCCGCACTGGCCCTATCTGGCCCCGGC
This sequence comes from Beijerinckiaceae bacterium, assembly GCA_947458675.1. GTDB lineage: Bacteria > Pseudomonadota > Alphaproteobacteria > Rhizobiales > Beijerinckiaceae > Terripilifer. Next base: position 2,126 of record CANHAW010000287.1, on the reverse strand, counting down.
CCCCTATCATGACATGTATGGCGCGCAAGACATCAACCCGCGCTCTGCCCAGCCAGACGAGAAACATAATCCGCATCCTGTCTATCAGGCCTTCATGCAGATGGATGCAGCCAAGGCTTTTGCGCGAGAGGAAACACGCGAAACAGTGGTGCCGACCTATATGGGTCTCATCAAGCAGATCGACGATCACGTCGGGCGCGTCCTCGCCATGCTCGAGCAAAGCGGGCGCATGAAGGATACAATGATCGTTTTCACCAGCGATCACGGCGATTATCTCGGCGATCACTGGCTTGGTGAAAAGGAATTATTCCACGAACAAAGTGTTCGTGTGCCGCTGATCATTTACGATCCCAGCATTGCCGCTGATCACACACGCGGGTCTGTGGTCGATCATCTGGTTGAGGCCATTGATCTGGTGCCGACCTTTATCGAGGCCCATGGTTTGCCCGTCTCTTATCAGCGTCTTGAGGGGCGCTCACTCTTGCCTTTCTTGCGCGCCCGCGCGCCCGATGACTGGCGCGAATTTGTATTCAGCGAACTTGATTATTCATTCTACCGTGCGCGCCTCACGCTTAATCTCGAGCCCGATGAATGCCGCATCTATATGATCCGCGATCAAAGATGGAAATATATCCACTTCCGTGGGTTCCGGCCGCAGCTGTTTGATCTGGAAACTGATCCACAGGAATTCAGCGACCTTGGCGAAGACCCGGCGTTTGAACAGATACGACAGCGCATGGAAAAACTCTTGCTTCATCGCCTGATGTATCGGCGCAATCGCGTGACGGTCTCCGATGAAGTTGTGAGAGCCCGCACGGATCGTGTCCGTGAAAAGGGTATTATCATTGGCGAATGGTGACAGGATGCGCGCAGCAAACAGACGATCAGCTATCATCGCATTTGCCAGTGCAATTTTCGCAATGCTGAGCAGCTCTGTGTCGACACTGGCACAAGAAAAGGCTGCCGAGCCGCAAATCGCAGTTCATTTGCTTGGCACCGGCGCGCCAATCCCGCGCATGGATCGCTTTGGCCCCGCAACGCTCATCAGCATTGCAGGAAAGCGTCTGTTGTTTGATGCGGGACGGGGTGTCTCACAGCGCCTTTGGCAGCTGGGGATCCCGCTGGGCAGCATTGATGCTGTCTTCCTGACGCATCTGCACTCAGATCATCTTGTCGGCCTGCCTGACCTCTGGCTGACAGGATGGTTACAGCCTGAATATGGCCGCCGACAAACTGCGCTGCGCATCATTGGCCCCAAAGGCACAGCGACTTTTGCAGATTCCATGAAGGGCGGCTTTGAACCCGACATCATCTACCGATCCGGGAAAGAAGGCCTGCCACTCAGCGGAATCTCAATCAATGCGCAGGAAATAGATGGTGAGCAAATCGTCTATCAGGAGCAGGGCATCATTGTCCGTGCTTTTGAAGTGGACCATGGCGCAGTCAAGCCCGCTTATGGCTTTCGCGTCGAATATGCAGGCAAGAAAATAATCATCTCTGGCGACACCAGACTTAATGAGAACCTCATCCGCAACGCGGAAAATGCCGATGTGCTGATTCACGAGGTGGTTTCTGCCGCAGTACCCTTGCGTGAAACGCCCTTCGTCCAGAGACAATATGGCTATCATACCTCACCGGAGGATCTCGCCCGCATCTTTGGTGCGACCAAGCCAAAAATGGCCGTTCTCACGCATTTTGTTTTGCTGGGAAATGTCACTTATCCTGCACCGACACCGGAAGACGTGCTGAAAGAGCTACGCGACAAGGGCTATGCGGGGCCTGCCGTTGCCGGCGTGGATCTGATGCGGATCGACATTGGCGATTCCGTGACTGTCGCACCGCCTGTCCAGAAGAATTGAGCCGCCACCGCGCGCGGTGCTGCAGGAGCGCGCAGGCATGATCAGGAAAATAATCGAGCGAACTGGTCTGGACTGGATGCTGCGGCTTAATCCGCAAGATGTTCGTGCAGATGTGTTCGCCGGTGCGGCAGGCGCAGCAGTGGTTTTGCCGCAAGCCGTCGCTTTCGCCGCAATCGCGGGCCTTCCCCCAGAATATGGCGTCTACACAGCCATCGTGACGCCGATTGTTGCAGCACTTTTTGGTTCCTCGCTGATCATGGTTTCGGG
>CANHAW010000286.1 GCA_947458675.1 Beijerinckiaceae bacterium | reverse complement strand
GCCAATGCCAAACGCGCCTATAGCCATGGCTGTGTGCGTGTCGATCAGCCCTTTGCTCTGGCGGAAATCGTGCTGGGCGAAGGCTGGACCGAGGAGCGGGTGAAAAAACTCAAGGGCGGTGGCGAGCGCACGGTGCGCATGCCGCGCCCCCTGCCGATTCATATCGGCTATTTTTCGGCTTTCGTGGATGAGGCCGGAAAGCTGCAATTGCGCGAAGACCTTTATGGCCATTCGCAGAAGGTCAAAGCGGCGCTGGGCCTCGGCTAGGCGCTTTTTTCCTCCATTCACCCCAATAGAACCACAATTGCAGGGCCCTTTGGGCCAGCGTGGCCGTGGCCTCCGCAAATTTGAATGAGCGTGGCAACCTCGGGTTAACCCTTTTCGGCAAGACTCCGCTCACCATTGTTTGTGTGCCCGTTGCGGGGCCCTGTCCGAAAGTGCGTTCTGTGACATTTACCGGCCCCTGCCAGCCTTCCACCCGCAAGATTCTGACGCTGTCCTGCGCCCCTCTGCTCGGCCTTGTGCTGACGGCTGCATTGCCGGTGCAGACGCAGAATGCTGTCGCCAATGGCGATACGCGCACGATTCATCTCTATCATGTGCATACGGGCGAGAGCATTTCCTCGACCTTCCGCGTCAATGGCCAATATGACCGCGCGGCACTCGACAAGCTCAACTGGTTCCTGCGCGACTGGCGCACGGATGAGCCGACGAAAATGAGCCCGCGTCTTTTCGATGTGGTTTGGGAGACCTATCGCGAGAGCGGTTCGCGTCAGCCCGTTCATATCGTTTCCGCCTATCGCTCGCCGGGCACCAATTCCATGCTGCGCCGTCGCTCGAGCGGCGTGGCCGAGAATTCGCAGCATATTCTCGGCAAGGCGATGGACATGCATTATGTCGATGTGCCGATGTCGAAAGTGCGCGAAATCGCCATGCGCTTGCAGCGCGGTGGCGTCGGCTATTATCCCACTGCGGGAACGCCTTTCGTCCATCTTGATGTCGGCAGTGTGCGCGCCTGGCCGCGCATGAGCCATGATCAGCTGGCGCGCCTTTTCCCCGATGGCAAGACGGTTCATCTGCCAACCAGCGGTCAGCCGATGGCGCGCTATGAAGAAGCCCGCGCCGAAATCGATGCGCGCGGCGATGGGCCGGGCACTTTGGTGGCGCGCGCCGAGCCGCAACGCGCCTCAGGACGTGGATTTTTTGAACGTCTCTTCGGGATTGGCGAGGAGGAAGACGATCTCGTGGCGGCTGCGCCACGCGCACGCACGCGCATTGCACGCGCGCCAGCCGTCGAGCGCGAGGATTCTGCCAGCATCAATACGCCGGCGCAGCGCCGCGCTGCCGAAACCATTGCCCGCGCCGAGCGCAATCTGCCGCGTGGCGAAACGGTCATGACTGCGCCGGTCGCAGCCAGCGTCGTGCCGGTTCAGCAGGTTGCTGCCGTTCAGCTCATGCCGCCGCGTCGGCCCGTCGAATTGGGCGGCACGCCGCAGGCTCCGGCCGCCGCGCCCGTTGTTTTCGCCAATGTGCCCCTGCCGCCCGTGCGCCCGCAGGTGGGGCTTGTTCTTGCCTCCGCAGAGCGGGGCTCAGTGCCCTTGCCGGTGCCCCTGCCTGACGTGATCCGCAATGGCAATGCCGCTGCCCCCGATGGGCTGATGGCCTATGCCCCCAACGATTCGCGCCTCGGCTTGCGCGGCGCCCTGACGGGCGCTCCCCCGCAGAATGTGCGGGTGGTTGTGCGCAAGCCCGTGCTCTATGCCGCGCGGATCGATCGCAGCAATTTCACCCTGATGACGCAGCCCGTGGCGCTGCAGCAGGCGGTGGCCGCCAAGGATCTCGGCATGCGGCCGGGCCTGAAGGCCTCAGTGAAGGCAGATTCGCGCGCCTGGGCGCTGACCGCGCAAGTGCAGGTCGCCTCTGAATTTGCCCCCGTTCTGGTCTCCGAGCTGCGCACGGATGCTTTCACCGGCTCTTCGATCGCAAGCGTGCAGGTGCCCGCCCCCGCCGCCGGGGAGCCGAGCCGGGTTGCTGTCCTCCTCGATCGTTGATCGCAGCGCGCGTTGACTGTCCCTGCAGCTTGCGGCTAGTGCTCAAAGGGTGGGCCGCAAAGAGGCCCCGCTGCGCCAGAGACAAAGATTCCGGCGCCGATGCGCCGGAGGAATGACATGACGCAATCCGCACCGATCGATGGCAGCTCTGCCGAGCCTGCTCTGGTCGTCGATGATGTCGTCAAGCGTTTTGGGGCAGGCGCCGGCGCGGTCACGGCCGTCGATCATGTCTCCTTCACGGTGAAACAGGGCGAATTCGTTTCCGTGATCGGCCCGTCAGGCTGCGGCAAGTCCACGCTCTTCAACATTATCGGCGGCTTGCTGGGCGATTATGAAGGCGCCGTGATGATTGGCGATGAGCGTATTTCTGCGCCTCATCCTGCCGTCGGCATGGTGTTTCAGGAGGAATCGACTTTCCCCTGGCGCAATGTCATCGACAATGTCGCTTTTCCCCTCGAATTGCAGGGTGTCGCCAAATCCGAGCGCATGGACCGCGCCCATCATTTCATCGATATGGTCGGTCTGTCGTCTTTCGAGAAAAACTATCCCTCGCAATTGTCGGGCGGCATGCGCCAGCGCGTCTCGATTGCGCGCACGCTGATTTCGCAGCCCAAGATTCTCCTGATGGATGAGCCTTTCGCCGCGCTCGACGAACAGACGCGCCTCCTGCTGGGCGACAAGATCACGCAGATCCAGCAGGAGCTCAATCAGACGACTTTGCTGATCACGCATAATCTCACCGAAGCCGTGCAATTGTCCGATCGCATCGTGGTGATGACCTATCGGCCGGGTCAGGTGAAGCGCATTGTCGACATTAAATTGCCCCGGCCGCGCACTTCGGATGTCGTCGGCAGCGATGCCTTCGGTCATTATGTGGCAGAAATCTGGAACGATCTGCGCGAGGAAGCCTCGCGCGGCATGGCGGATTCAGAATCAGCGGCAGCGCGTCGGGGCGCGCATGGCTAATTCGGCGGCGCTTCCCTTTTATCTGCGCCGCGGTCCTGAAATCGTCGGCGTGCTGGCCATTGCGGCTGCCATTCTCGTTTTCGAAATGCTTGTGCGCGGCGGCATCATCAATCGCTTTGTCGTGCCGCCGCCCAGCGAAATTTTCATGGCTTTTGAGCGCGTCATTGTCGAGGAGAATATCCTCGCGCGTTGCCGCACCTCGGCCTATGAAATGCTGGTTGCGGGTTTTGGCTCGATCCTTGTCGGCGTGCCGCTCGGCGCGCTTTTGTTTCGCTCGCCCCTGTGGCGGCGCGCGCTTGAAGATTGGGTCGGCGCCATGGCTGCCGCGCCCATCGTTCTGGCTTTTCCGCTCTTTCTTGTCCTGTTCGGGCGCAGTCCGAACACGATCATTGTCATGGCCTTCATCCATGGGCTTGCGCCCATCATCCTGAAAACCGTGGAAGGTCTGGCGGCAACGCGCAAAGTGCTGATCAATGTCGGGCGCAGCCTCAATATGACGTCGGGCCAGATGTTCTGGAAAATTCTTTTTCCCTCAGCGCT
>CANHAW010000285.1 GCA_947458675.1 Beijerinckiaceae bacterium | reverse complement strand
TTTCCTCAAACGAACCCGGCTCGAAGAACTTGCGCACGACATCTTCCGACATGCCGCTTGCGAGCGCTGGAGCCGAAGCCGTGCCGGAGGAAACGGGCGCAAGCGCCGCACCGCCGGCCATGGCTGCGCGCACATCTTTCTCGATGATGCGACCATGCGGGCCCGAACCCTTGACGCGCGACAAGTCGATACGCGCCTCTTTGGCGATGCGTCGGGCAAGCGGCGAAGCGAAAATGCGCGCAGCGCCAGCGCTCGGCGCAGCAGCAGCAACGGGCGCAGCCGATGCAGCGACAGCCACTGACGCAGCTGCCTGTGACGCAGGAGCAGCAGCAGGCTTGATGGGTGCAGCAGAAGCAGCTCCTGCAGCCTTCACATCTTCGCCTTCGGCAGCAATGACGCCGATGAGCGTATTCACCGCAACATCCGCCGTGCCATCCGGCACAAGGATTTTTGCCAGTGTTCCCTCATCGATGGCCTCTACCTCCATTGTCGCTTTGTCGGTTTCGATCTCGGCGAGCACATCGCCTGCCTTGATCGCATCGCCTTCCTTCTTCAGCCAGCGCGCGAGATTGCCCTTCTCCATCGTGGGAGAGAGCGCGGGCATGAGAATGTTGATCGGCATGAGCGGCGCTCCCCTTAGCGATAGAGCACGGCTTTCGCCGCCTGGATGACTTCACCGACATTCGGCAGCGCAAGCTTTTCGAGATTGGCGGCGTAAGGCATTGGCACATCCTTACCCGTCACCCGAATGACCGGCGCATCGAGCCAATCGAAAGCACGCTCCATGACACGCATGGCGATTTCAGCGCCGACACCCGATTGCGGCCAACCCTCTTCCACCGTCACGCAGCGACCCGTCTTCTGAACAGAGGCAATGATCGTGTCGGTATCCATTGGGCGGATGGTGCGCAGATCGATCACCTCGGCCTCGATACCTTCCTTGGAAAGTTCTTCCGCCGCCTTCAGCGCGTAAGTCATGCCGATGGAGAAGGAGACGATGGTAAGATCGCTTCCCGGACGCGCAATGCGCGCCTTGCCGATGGGCACAGTATAATCATCGAGACGCGGCACATCCGAAGTCTGCCCGTAGAGAATTTCGTTCTCGAGGAAGACAATCGGATTGGGATCGCGAATGGCCGATTTCATCAGCCCCTTAAAGTCGGCCGCCGTATAGGGCGAGACAACCTTGAGGCCAGGAATCTGCGAATACCAGGCGGTAAAATCCTGGCTGTGTTGCGCAGCCACACGTGCAGCAGCACCATTGGGCCCGCGGAACACAATGGGACACCCCATCTGGCCACCCGACATATAAAGCGTCTTGGCCGCCGAATTGATGATCTGGTCAATCGCCTGCATGGCGAAATTGAAAGTCATGAATTCAACAATGGGCTTCAGCCCCGCCATGGCGGCACCAACGCCGATGCCGGCAAAACCATGTTCGGTAATCGGCGTGTCGATCACGCGCCGCGGGCCGAATTCCTGCAGAAGACCTTGTGTGACCTTATATGCGCCCTGATATTCGGCGACTTCTTCGCCCATCACAAAGACCGCTTCATCGGCGCGCATTTCTTCGGCCATTGCATCGCGCAAAGCCTCGCGCACAGTCATTGCAACCATCGCCGTTCCGGCTGGAATCTCAGCCGAGGCCGGGGCAGCGGGAACAGTCGGCGCCGTTGGCACTTCAGAGCCAGTCTTCACGACGTCGGCGGCTTTTGGAGCAGGCGCGGCAACAGGCACCGCATCGGCGCTTTCACCTTCCGCCGCGATGATCGCAATCGGCGTGTTGACTGCGACATTCTCCGTGCCGTCTGCGATCAGGATTTGAGCGAGCACGCCCTCATCGACCGCCTCGACTTCCATCGTCGCCTTGTCGGTCTCGATCTCGGCGAGCACATCGCCGGACTTGACCTTGTCGCCGACTTTCTTGACCCATTTGGCAAGTTTGCCCTGTTCCATCGTGGGTGACAGGGCGGGCATCAATACATTTACAGCCATTTTCGATCCCTCCCTCAGAGCACGATATCCGTCCACAATTCGGACGGATCCGGTTCAGGATCGTTGGTCGCGAATTCGGCTGCCTCAGCAACAATCGCACGCACTTTGGCGTCGATTGCTTTTAACTCGTCTTCCGTCGCACGTTTGTCACGCAGCAGGCGCGCGCGCACCTGTTCGATGGGATCGTGCTCTTCGCGCATGCGCTGCACTTCTTCCTTCGAGCGATATTTTGCCGGATCGGACATGGAATGCCCGCGATAGCGATAGGTCTGCATTTCGAGAATATAGGGGCCCTTGCCACTGCGGCACCAGGCAAGCGCCTTTTCGCCGGCGGCTTTGACCGCGCGCACATCCATTCCATCGACCTGTTCGCCAGGAATGTTGAATGAAATACCGCGCTTGGAAAAATCCGCCTGTGCGGAGGCGCGTGTCACCGCTGTGCCCATCGCATAGCGATTGTTTTCGATGATGTAGATGGCCGGCAGTTTCCAGAGCTCCGCCATATTGAAGCTCTCGTAGACCTGGCCCTGATTTGCAGCGCCGTCGCCGAAATAGACCATCGAGACATTTTCATTGCCGCGATAATGATTGGCAAAAGCCAGACCCGTGCCGAGCGATACCTGCGCACCGACAATGCCGTGGCCGCCGTAAAAATGCTTCTCTTTCGAGAACATGTGCATCGAGCCGCCCTTGCCTTTCGACAGGCCGCCGCGACGCCCGGTGAGTTCGGCCATCACGCCCTTCGGGTCCATGCCGCAAACGAGCATGTGGCCGTGGTCGCGATAACCGGTGATGATCTGGTCGCCTTCTTTCGCCGCCATCTGCATGCCGACCACAACGGCTTCCTGCCCGATGTAGAGATGGCAGAAGCCACCGATCAGGCCCATGCCGTACATCTGGCCCGCTTTTTCCTCAAAACGCCGGATCAGAAGCATTTCGCGATAGGCAAGAAGTTCTTGTTCACGGGTAAACGAGGATGGGGCGGAATTTTTCGCCGCAGATTTTGACCGCGAGGAGGCAGACGCTGCCATGGGAGCTCCCTAAAACCACAAGCGACCGATGAAAGGTCGACGAAGCTAGATTAGATGAGCCAAGCGGCAATGACGAGGGGGGATCAACAGCAATTAGATAAGGGTATAATCTTTACAAATCAGAAATTTAGAAAGATTAACCGAAATTTGGTTACGGTAAAAAATAAACAAGAATTCGGTTAAGTGCCCCGACTTTGGTCTAGACCGCCCAGCCAGCATCACTTCCGGAAGAACAGAACCAATTCATCCTTCTGGACGCGCCCGAGAATCGTGCGCGACTGCTCCTCGAGCAAATCCCTCTCGATCGAATCCGACGCCAGCATCCGGACCCGGCGTTCCCAAGCGGTGCGCTCGTCCTTGACCGCATCCAATTGAACCGTGAGCGCTTCGATCCGCTGGCGAAGGCGCTCGTTCTCCTCGCGGAGCCTGTCTGCGTCCTTCTCTACGACCACGATCTGCCCTGTGATGATCCGCAAAAGCACCCGCCTGGCCTTGTCGACCTCCTCGCGCAGCACGATGATTTGTCTCTTCAAGT
>CANHAW010000284.1 GCA_947458675.1 Beijerinckiaceae bacterium | reverse complement strand
GGGCCTCCGCTCACTGCCATGCCGGTTCTGGCGCCGCAGGGGCGTCTGCCCTCGGTTGGGCGGCTGATCGGCCTTGCCCATTCAGGCCGCCTGCCGGAGGCCGAGATCCGCGCCGAGATTGCTGCCCAGCTCGATGCTTTCGGCGAGCATTACGGTCGTGCGCCTGCCTTTATCGACGGGCATCAGCATGTGCATATGTTGCCGGGCATTCGCGACTGGCTCTTTGAGAGCGCCGCCGCGCGCGGGCTTTCCCAAAACATCTGGATGCGCGACAGCGCCGATTCCCTGACCCGCATTTTGCGGCGTGGCGTGCAGGCGCCCAAGGCGATGATTGTGGCGGCGGCGGGTTCTGGTTTTGCAGCGGGCGCGCATGCGCATGGCTTTGCCACCAACGAGGGCTTTTCCGGCTTCTCGGCTTTCGATCCGCGTCGCGATTATGGGCGTGATTTTGCTGCTTTTCTCAAAGCGCCGGGCCGCCGGCATCTGGTCATGTGCCATCCCGGCCGCGTCGATGCCGAACTTGAGCGCCTCGACCCGGCGACCTATTCGCGCGAACAGGAATTGGAATTCCTGCTCTCCGACCGGTTTCTCGACATTGTGGCGGCGCGGCCCAAATCCTGATCGTCATTGCAAAATGCGCAAGCAACGAAGCAATCCATTTGTGGGCATGTCTGGATTGCTTCGCTTTGCTCGCAATGACGGCTAGCGGGAATATTTGACCTGGGGCAGGGCTTTCAGCTGGTCGCGCGTCATGTTGACGATGGCATGATCGGGCGACATGCGGGCGGCCGCGCGTTCGCGATCGGATGCAGCTTTGGTGGCGGCTGCATTGCGGTCAGCGCTGCCAGTCGTGGTTGTGCTTGTCGATGAAGATTCGGCTTGTTCGCGCGCAGTGCGGCTGCGCGGCATGTCGGAAAATTTCACATCGTCGAATTTCAGCGCGATGCGGTGTGTGCCAATGCCCAGAAAACCACCGACATCGATCACCACGGCAACAGCCTTGCCGTTATGATCGAGCAGGACATCGTTGATGTCGCCGATTTTCTCATCATTGGTGTTGTAGACATTGACATTGTCAATGCGGCTGGCGCGCCACAGATCGGCGATCTGCTGTTCGCTCATGGCAGCAATGCCAGTCGATTGGACCTGCTGCGGCATGGGCTTCTGCTGGCTGCTTGGTGCGCCATCTTGGGCGAAGGCAGCCCCCGACAGGAGCACGGCGGCACTGAGAGTGCTGAAAACAATTTTGGTCATCGCTGCCTCTATCTTTGCTTTTCGGGACATGTCCCCCTGCCTCCTCAACAGCGAAGCCACGACTTGGTTCAAACACGTCGCGGAAAAATGGAACATCATGCAATGAAGGCTGTTATGTGCGCAGTTCGAGAAATGGAGGGTAAATATGCGTCAGCTCCTCAATGGTATTCTTGTCGCTCTTGTTGTCTCCGGCGGCGCAGCCTTTGCGCAGACGGGAAGTGCGCCAGGCAGCACGCAAACCGGCGCGGGCGCAGGTGCAGGCGCTGCAGCTGAGACCATGACTCTGTCCAGCGATGAGACAGCCAAACTGCGATCCTCGATGCGCAATGTCTCCATCAAGGAAGTGACGATCAATGTTGAAGCCAAGACGGGCATGGTTCTGCCCGCCAGTGTCGAACTTGAGGCGGTTCCCGCGCAATTCGTCGAAATCGTACCGCGCTTTCGCAATTATCGCGCTGTCCACGTCAAGGGGCAGGTTCTGATCGTCGAGCCAGCAACCCGGCGCATCGTCTATGTGATTCAGGGATAAAGTGAAACGGCGCGCTTGCGCATGAAGACAAGAGCGATGATGGCAGCCGTCTCGATCGCGGCGCTCAATAAAAAACGGCGTCCCGAGGGACGCCGTTTTCCTGTCTGCATCAGGGCAGAGATTACTTGATTGCCGCCTCGTACATTTCGGCGACATATTCCCAATTGACGAGATGATCGACGAAAGCCTTGAGATAATCGGGGCGACGGTTGCGATAGTCGATGTAGTAAGAATGTTCCCACACATCGCAGCCCAGGATCGGCGACGCACCCTGCACGAGCGGGCTTTCGCCATTGGCAGATTTCATCACAACGATCTTGCCGTCCTTGACGGCAAGCCAGGACCAGCCCGAGCCGAATTGCGTGACGCCGGCCTGGATGAAATCTTCCTTCATCTTGTCGACCGAGCCGAGCCCGTCGACGATGGCCTTTTCAAGTTTTCCCGGAATGGCGCCGCCGCCATTCGGCTTCATCCACTTCCAGAAGTGCAGATGGTTGTAGTGCTGGCCGGCATTGTTGAAGAGGCCGGCATTCTTGCCGAACGAGCCCTTGACGATCTCTTCCAGCGACTTGCCTTCCCATTCCGTGCCCTTCAGCAGATTGTTGCCATTGGTCACATAAGCGAGGTGATGCTTGTCATGATGATATTCCAGCGTCTCCTTCGACATGAAGGGCTGCAGGGCATCATGGGCATAGGGAAGGTCGGGAAGGGTGAAGGACATGGCGACGCGCTCCTCGGGTTTCGCGATTCGTCCCCGCAGGCTCTGGCAGCCCGGGGTTCAGGTCTTACTTAAGGAGGAGGTGGGCAGAGGGCAACAGTTCAGCGCCCTTCCGGGCCGATCGGTTGTTTTGCCAAGGGCCACGCTCTTGGTTAATGTTGTCACGATTGTGTCAAAACAGCCGTCACGGCGGAGATTCGGGACTTCGACGATATGAAATGGTTGGTTGCCGGGGCGGGTGCGCTCCTTACGCTCGTCGGCCTGTATTTTCTGCTGACCGGCTATTCCATCGTTCAGGTCGAGCGCGGCTGGGCTCTGTTCATCGTTGGCGGGACCCTGTTCTCCGCCGGCTCTCTTCTGATGGGCATGGCCGCCCTGATCGCGCGGCTGGATGCCATATCGATGGCGCAGGGCTCGTCGCCTACCGCTGAACCCGCACAGGAATGGCCGGTTTCCCCGTCCATCGCCCCGCCAATGGCGGCCGCCGCCGCCACTGTTGCCACAGCCGGTCTGGCAGCCCCGATGTTTGAGCCGCGATTGCGGCCCGAGCCCGAGCCCGCGCCGGCAGCTGCGCCTTCGCCCGAGCCCGAGCCTGCTCCCGAGCCTGAGCCTGTTCCCGAGCCCGTCGCGGCGCCCATTGTCGAATTGCCGCTCGAATCTTCCGCGCCCGACGTCGAGCCTCCTCCAGCGCCCGCCCCCGAGAGCCCGCGTGAACGGCCCGAGGCCTTGCGCAATTTCAAATTTGTTTTCCCGCCGCTCGATACGCCGGAATTGACGGCTCCCGCCAAAGGCGAGGAGCCCGAGGTGCGATTGCCCGATCTCGAGCCATTCACCGCCCCGCCGCCACCCCCCGTGGCGGAACCGAAAAATGGGTTGCTGAATCTCTCCTGGCTGCGCCGTGCCAAGCCCGCACCAGTCGTGCCTGCGGTTGCGCCCGAGCCCGCGCCTTTGCCCGAGCCTGAGCCGGCCGTCGAAACCGCGCCGGAGGTGGACGCCATCATTCAGGAAGCTGAGGCCTTTGCCGCCAGCCTCGAACAGGCCGCCGAGCCGCCGGTGCAGGAAG
>CANHAW010000283.1 GCA_947458675.1 Beijerinckiaceae bacterium | reverse complement strand
GGCCATCACGCAAGCCAGCGCCAGAGCGCCGATCTGCTCCATTCTGGCCCCGCGCCCGTACAGAACCGCGGCCATGACATAAAAGGCAATGTCATAGATCCAGTCGGTTCCATCGCGGCGCAATTGCACAAGATCATGCACAAGAGCATAGGCAACGATCGCGCTTGCAAAGACAAAGACGCCCGCCGCAATGCCCCACATAAGTGCGACGAAGCGGCGGCCCAGCGAATCTTCTTCTGGAATCCTTGAGACGAATATCATCCAGCCAGCCTAGCCATTATTGGCGCGCATGGCAGCCCCGACGCGCGCGGCACTCGCGGCTGCCCCCGCCCCGGTCTAGTCTGGCAGGCAGGACGGCACCTGAGTCGGCCTGACTGCAGAAAGACAAGCGCCCGTGAGCAACCTCGGCCTGACCACCCCCGATCTTTTCGCCTTCGGCTTTTTCGTCGCCGCATGGGGCGCCTATCATATTCTGCTCAGCCGCTCGCCGGGCGCGGGAACCGGCCTGAATAATATGATGGACCATTACCGGGTGCGCTGGATGATCGAAATGTCGGAACGCGACAATCGCATCATGGATGCTTCGCTGATGGGCTCGCTGCAGAATGGCACGGCCTTTTTTGCCTCCACCTCGCTGCTGGCGGTGGGCGCATCGGCAACGCTTTTGCGCGCCACCGACGATGTCGTGAAAATTTTCGCCGACCTTCCCTTTGGTGGCGATGTCACGCGCTCGGCCTGGGAGTTGAAGATCATCGGCCTGATCCTGATCTTCGGCTATGCCTTTTTCAAATTCGCCTGGTCCTATCGCCTGTTCAATTACACGGCCATTCTTGTGGGCGCCACACCGGCGCGCGCTGCACCCGACCAGAAGGAGCGCCGCCGCGTCGCCATGCGCGCCGCGCAAATGCATATTGCTGCGGGCCGGCATTTCACCCGCGGCCAGCGCGCCTTTTTCTTTGCGCTCGCCTATATCGGCTGGTTTGCCGGCGCTTATGCCTTCATCGCCACCACGGCCGCCGTGCTCATCGTCATGTCCGCGCGGCAATTCATGTCGGATGCGCATGAGGCCATCAATTACGAGCCGCCGGAAAAAGACAGGACTTGACCGCGCCTGCGCCAGACCGCATGTGAGCCCCCATGAGCGATTTTCCAGACGTCGGCAAGAAACACCGCCCCAAACTTGAGGATGTCATCCTCGCCATGTGCGAAGAGCGCGGCGCCGGGCGCACGATCAGCCCCATGCTGATTGCCAAAACCTTCGCCGAAGGCCGCAAGGGCGATGATGGCAATCCCGGCACTTGGGCGCGCGATGTGCGCAATGCCGCCATCGGCCTCGCACGCGCGGGCAAGATCACGATCTATCGCAAGGGCAAGCCAGCCGATCCGGAAGATTTCCGCGGCGTCTATCGTTTGGGGCTGCCGGGCGCGACGATTGACGCGGAAGATGCCAGCGACGATTAGGACAAAGGCAGCGTCAAGACACGCTGGCAGGCGGGGCGCTGCATGAGACGCCGATACCAAGCCTCGATATGAGGAATGGGTGTGCGCTCGACCGGCAGGTTGAGCCAGCGGTGCATGATCGGCACCATGCCGATATCGCCTATGCCGTAAGTGCCGCCCGCTACATAATCGCGGCCCGCCAGATGCGCCTCCAGCATGGCGACCAGTTCATTCGTCTTGACGCGCGAGGCTTCGATGGCGGCGTCATTGCGCTTGTCGGCGGGCGCGCGCACGAGATTGTAGAAGGCCGGCACCATGGCCGTGTTGAGCGCCCCGCCCTGCCAATCCATCCAGCGTTCCGCATCCGCGCGCTCGCGCAAATCTGTCGGATAGAGCTGGCCCGTCGCATGTTTGGCGCAAAGATAACGCGTGATCGCATTGCTTTCCCAAAGCACGAAACCATCGTCGTCGATGGTCGGGATCAGGCCCATGGGATTCATGGCGAGATATTCGGGGCTTGTGTTGATGCCAAACTGAAGACCGGCATCGACACGCTCATAAGGCAGGCCGATCTCCTCCAGCGCAAGAACGACTTTTTGCACATTGATCGAATTGAGACGGCCCCAGACTTTGAGCATGGCATTTCTCTCCTGTTGCTGTGAACTTAGCAAAGCATCGCCGTCATTGCGAGCGCAGCCAGGCCTGCCATTGGGCGCGGGTTCCGGCAAAAGCATTGCGATCGACTTTGCCTTTAATGCCCGGCACATAACCGTCGGACTGATATTGCCAGAACACCCAGCGCCGACCCGGATAATGGATGGGTGGCGAATATTTGGTGCTGCGCACCCAGACAGGATAATCGGCAAATTCGTTTGGATGCATGATGTGGCGATAAAAATCGACCGTCACATAAATCACCGGCCGCTTGCCATAATGGCGTTCCATTTCGGCCAGCATGAGCCGCATGTCGGCCAGGACTTCCTCGCGATGGAGGATGCGCTTGCAGGTCTTGGATTCAGGCGTGACTTCGACATCGAGAACAGGCGGCAGCGCGCTTGGATCGGCCGGCACATTGCGCTTGAACCATGCCATCTCTTCGCGCGGATCGCGGCACCAATAGACGAAATGATAGGCGCCGCGCGGAATGCCCGCCGCCGCTGCGCCATTCCAGTTCTGCACGAATTTCGGATCGAGATGATCGCCGCCTTCCGTCGCCTTGATCCAGACGAATTCAACGCCGGAATTGCGCACGGCCTGCCAGTCGATCTCGCCCTGATAGCGCGACACATCGATGCCATGGACCTGAAAATCGCTGGGATAAGGCCCGTTGAATTGCGCACCGGGCGGCATTTGCGGCGGCCCGCCGCCGCAGCCGGAGAGAAGGAGCGCCGCTGCTGCGACGACAAGCGAGGGAAGAGAGAAAAACGGCTTCATCATGCGGGCGAAACTAGCCCGCGCAGGTCAATGCTTGGTTAAGCTTACAACAGGCCGAACCAGAGTGTCGCAATGCCGAGAAAAGCGAAATTGCCGACGACATCGGTGACGGTGGTCACGAAAGCGCCGGAGGATACGGCTGGATCGGCCTTGAATTTTTCCAGCACCATCGGAATGAGAATGCCACCCAGGGCGCCGGCCACCATATTGGTGAACATGGCAAGGCCGATGACGAAGCCCAAAGACGCCATGCCAAACCAGGTTGCGGCTGCCACGCCGCTGATAATGCCAAAACCAAGGCCATTGGCGCAGCCCACCAGCAATTCGCGGCGCACGACGCGCATGGCATTGGCGCGGGTCAATTCGCGCGTGGCCAGAGCGCGCACGGCCACTGTCATGGTCTGCGTTGCCGCATTGCCGCCCTGGCTTGCGACAATCGGCACAAGCACGGCAAGCGCCACCATTTTTTCAAGCTGCCCCTCGAACAGGCCGATCACGGCCGATGCGAGGAAAGCCGTCATCAGATTGACAAGCAGCCAGAGAAAACGGCTGCGCGTGATCCACCAGACCGTATCCGACAATTCTTCCGCCGGACTGACGCCGCCCAGAGCGCCGATATCTTCCTGCGCTTCTTCGCGGATAACGTCGACGATATCGTCAATGGTAATGACGCCGACGAGCCGGTCAGCCTCATCC
>CANHAW010000282.1 GCA_947458675.1 Beijerinckiaceae bacterium | reverse complement strand
GCCACCAGCAGGGCGGTCTGCAGCACGGATTCCACGCCTGAATGGGATTCGACCGGCACCAAAAGGTTTTTCATGGCTTGAGCCCTTGGGGTTTTGACCTTCCGACCATGGCACGAAGCGGGCCCGACGAACAGATACCCCTGCAACGCGTCAGTCTTGGGGCGGTCGTGTGCTTTTCGGGACGATTCCGGCCGGTTGTGCGTGAGCGAGCCCATGTCGCGTGGCGTCCCGGACCGGAATGAATGTCAATCTCGCCCCCACCATTGCCATGAAGGGCGCCGTTGTGGATGTCGGGCAGGCTGGAGAAGGGCCCAGCCTGCAGATGACATTTTCGTTGGCTTAAGAATCCATCTTCAAAGCGGCGATAAAGGCTTCCTGTGGAATTTCCACCTTGCCGAACTGGCGCATGCGCTTCTTGCCCTCTTTCTGCTTCTCGAGGAGCTTGCGCTTGCGGGTGGCGTCGCCACCATAGCATTTTGCCGTCACGTCCTTGCGCAGTGCGCGCACGGTTTCACGCGCGATGATCTTGCCGCCGATTGCTGCCTGGATCGGAATCTGGAACATGTGCGGCGGAATGAGATCTTTCAGCTTTTCCACCATGGCGCGGCCGCGCATGTCGGCGCGTGTGCGATGCACGAGCATGGAGAGCGCATCGACCGCCTCGGCATTGACGAGGATCGACATTTTCACCAGATCGCCGACGCGATAATCGGTGATATTGTAATCGAAACTCGCATAGCCTTTCGAGATCGACTTCAGCCGATCATAAAAATCGAAGACGACTTCGTTGAGCGGCAGGTCATAGGTGACCATGGCGCGCTTGCCGACATAATTGAGATCGATCTGCGCGCCGCGCCGATCCTGGCAAAGTTTCAAAACCGAGCCGAGATAATCGTCGGGCGTGAGAATGGTGGCGCGGATCCAGGGTTCGCGGATTTCCGCAATCTTCATCACATCCGGCATGTCTGCGGGATTGTGCAATTCAATCTCGGTGCCGTCCGTCAGTGCAATCTCATAGACGACGGAGGGCGCGGTGGCGATGAGATCGAGATTGAACTCGCGCGCGAGACGCTCCTGGATGATTTCCAGATGCAGGAGGCCCAGGAATCCGCAGCGGAAACCGAAACCGAGCGCGGCAGAACTTTCCATTTCATAGGAGAAGCTCGCGTCATTCAGGCGCAATTTGCCCATGGCTGCGCGCAGATCGTCGAAGTCCGCTGCATCAACCGGGAAGAGGCCGCAGAAGACGACGGGCTGAGCCGGCTTGAAGCCCGGCAGCGCCTGTGTGCAGCCGCGCTTTTCATCCGTGATCGTATCGCCGACGCGTGTATCGGCCACCTGTTTGATCTGCGCGGTAATGAAGCCCACTTCACCGGGGCCAAGCTCGCTGACGTCCTGCATTTTCGGGCGGAAGACGCCGATTTTATCGATGATGTAATGGGCATCCGTGCCCATCATCTTGATCTTCTGGCCCTTCTTCATCGTGCCATCGATCACGCGCACGATGACGACGACGCCGAGATAGGCGTCATAATAGGAATCGACCAGCATGGCCTTGAGCGGTGCGGTCTCATCGCCCTTGGGGGGCGGAAGTTTTTTCACAATGGCTTCGAGCACGAGATCGATGCCAATGCCGGTCTTGGCCGAGATCGGCACGGCCTCCGAGGCATCGATGCCGATCACATCCTCGATCTGTTCCTTGATGCGGTCGGGCTCGGCGGCGGGCAGATCGATCTTGTTGAGCACGGGCACGATTTCATGGCCCGCATCGATCGCCTGATAAACATTGGCGAGGGTCTGGGCTTCGACGCCCTGCGAGGCATCGACGACCAGCAGCGAGCCTTCGCAGGCGGCCAGCGAACGCGAGACCTCGTAAGCAAAGTCGACGTGGCCGGGCGTATCCATCAGGTTCAGAATATAGGTCTTGCCATCCTGCGCCGTATATTCGAGGCGCACGGTTTGGGCCTTGATCGTGATCCCGCGCTCACGCTCAATATCCATGGAATCGAGCACTTGCTCGACCATGTCGCGGGCAGCGAGCGCTCCTGTCGTCTGGATCAGCCGGTCGGCAAGGGTCGACTTGCCGTGGTCGATATGGGCGACGATGGAGAAATTGCGGATGTTGTCGATTGGATGCGATGCCATGGTCGGGAGATAGCAGGGTGGGGCCAGTTTTCCAAGGCGCGCGCAGAGCTTTGCGGGGGAGCGTGGCCCTATGCCGCTTCGGGATCGTCCTTCTCCTCGCTGAGCGCCTTGGCGTGCAGCTGAATGGACAAGGCCTGGAGGATTTTCATGACCGTGGCGAAGCTCGGATTGCCCTTCTCTGACAGCGCCTTGTACAGGCTCTCGCGGGAAAGGCCTGTCTCGCGGGCAATTTCTGTCATCCCTCGTGCCCGGGCGATGGCGCCAATCGTTTCAGGGAGCAGGCTATAATCGCCCGTGGCAGCAGCCTCTTCCAGAACGGCATCGAGAAAATGGGCCATGTCGGCGCTGTCGCGGAATGTGGCGGCCAGATCCCATTTGGAAGTTTTGACACTCATATCATCGCCCTTCCATCTCGCGTTTCAATGCGATCGCTTGCCGAATGTCCGCGGTCTGCGAACTCTTGTCGCCCCCCGCCAGCAGCAGGATCAGCTCGCCGCCTCGCTTGCAGAAATACAGACGATAGCCCGGCCCGAAGTGAAGCCGCGTTTCAGAAACGCCTTCGCCGACCGACTTCACGTCGCCGAACTGGCCTTTTCCGAAACGCAGGATTTGCATGCGGATACGCGTATAGGCCGTCTGGTCGCGCAATCCTGCCAGCCAGCGCTCAAACAGCGCCGTTTGTTCGATCGAAAACAAATTGTATCCTATAAGTTACAAAAATCAATCTCTCAAAACCCTCACCGCCCCTGCATCAGGCGTCCCACAACCTTGGCCGTGTAATCCACCATGGGCACGATCCGGGCATAATTCAGCCGGGTCGGGCCGATCACGCCGAGCACGCCGACAATGCGTTGGGAGCCGTCACGGAAGGGGGCAGCGATCATGGAGGAGCCCGAAAACGAAAAAAGCTTGTTTTCCGAGCCGATGAAAATGCGCACGCCCTCGCCGGTTTCCGCCCGCTGCAACAGGTCGATCACGTCTTTTTTGGTCTCCAGGTCGGAAAACAGGAGGCGGATGCGCTCCAAATCCTCGGCCGCCTTCAGATCATCCAGAAGATTGGCCTGGCCGCGCACGATCAGCTGCTGGCTTTCGCCCTTGAGCCCGGCCCAGCTGGCAAGCCCTGCATCCACCAGCCGGGCGGTCAGCTGGTCGAGTTCGACCTCGGCCTGCTGGCGCGCTGCCTCTATTTCGGTCCGCACATCGCCGATCGTGCGGCCGCGCAGCCGCGCATTGAGATAATTGCTGGCCTCGACAAGGGCCGAGGCTGGAAGACCGGGGGGAATGGGCAGGATTCTGTTCTCGACAGTGCCGTCTTCCGAAACCAGCACAGCCAGCGCGCGGTCGGCATCGCGCCGAACGAATTCAATGTGTTTCAGCGTCACATTTTCTTTCGTCGTCAAAACGACGCCCGCGCCGCGGGTGAGCCCCG
>CANHAW010000281.1 GCA_947458675.1 Beijerinckiaceae bacterium | reverse complement strand
GCTTCCTCGCGCGTGGCAAACCACAATTTGACCTGGCTCGTCGTATCGGAAGAGCTCGTCCAGCCCATCAAAGGCTCAATCTCGCGGCTGGCGGGGGCATGTTCGAGCAACCACACTTTGGTGCGGGCGGCTCCCGATTGGGTCGCGCTCTTGGCCGGGCGTGAAATCCGTGCAGTCATTTCCGTCCATTCGCTCAATGTCGGTCGCTGAATGTCAGCGTTGACCGCCTTCTAGCTTGCCGGCGGGATTCTGCCAAGCAGACGAATGGTCGGGGCAGCAAGATTCGAACTTGCGACCCTCTGCTCCCAAAGCAGATGCGCTACCAGGCTGCGCTATACCCCGACAGGTCGCGGGATTAGCACAAAGATTATTGCTTGTCGCGGGGGTAAAACATCAGAACGGCCACTCGTCATCGATGCGTTCGCAACGATAGCCGACGAAACATTGCCGCATATCGGCCGTCGGCACCCAGGCCGGCTTGGTGATCTCGTCGCGCTGGCAGAATTGCTGGCTCGAGACAAAGCGGTCATAGGTCGTTTCCCCCATGCTGAGCACGATGGCCCCGCGCGTCGAAACGATCTGGCGCGCCGCTGCACAGCTCATGCTCGTGGTCAGGGCCCGATGCTGCGCCAGAGCGGGGCCTGCAACGCAGATGCAGGCCAAAGCAGCCAGAATTGTCTTTTTCAACACCGGCATGGCCCTCCCCAAACGAATGCGCACGCGCCTCTGCTCAGAGATTTGGCGCAGGCCAACCGCGCCATCAAGAGGAGGCGCTCACAAACTGCCAGGCACATTGCCGCAGCTTGGACAAGGACAAGAAAGCATTTATAAATACGTTTATTTCATATATAGTTACAAGATAACTAGAGCGCAGCTATGACAGAACCATCGCAAACCGACACCGGCTCAGACCCCCGCAGCTTCGGCCGGGCCCGCACAAGTGCGGGCCCCACTACAGGCCCTGCTCGTGCGCGCAGCTTTCGACTCTCGCGCACAGCCATATTGCGACTGTTCATTCTCGTGCTGGCTGCGGCTTCGGGATATGGCGCATTGAAACTGGCCTCTCAACGTCAGGATGCCCCGCAACAGCCAATCCTCGCCAGCGCACCAGCGCCAGTACCGCTGGAAACAGAAGACGTGCTCATCGCGGCCCAGGCACTGGCGCTGGGAAAGACGATTGCGCCAGAGGATCTGGCTTGGGTCGCATGGCCCAGAACACTTGTGGCCGAACATGCGATCCGCCGCAGCGCTGCACCGAAAGCGCGCGAAGACATGACAGGCGCGCTCGTGCGCATGAGCATGCTGAAGGGCGAGCCGGTTCGATTTGAAAAAATCGTTCGCACGAATGGTGCAAGCATGCTGGCCGCCATGCTGCCGCAGGGCTATCGCGCCGTGGCCATTACTATCGATGCACAAGGAGCAACAAGCGCAGGCGGATTCATTCTGCCCAATGACCGCGTCGATATTATTCGAACGATCGCGCGCAACGATGCTCAACGTCCTGGCGAAGGGCGCATCGAAAGCGAAACGCTGATTGCCAATGTGCGTGTTCTCGCCATCGGACAAAATATTCAGGAACGCAATGGCGAGCGTGTTGTGACCGGCTCGAATGCAACGCTCGAAGTCGATCCTTCGCAAGCCGAACTTCTCGCGCAGGCGCAACGCTCCGGGCAGATTTCCCTCGCTCTGCGCAGCATTGCCGATACCGGCACTGCGCCTGAGACGCTTGGCGTCAACCAAATGCAGCCGGGAGGCGCAGATCCAGCCCTTCTCAACGTCGGTGTTCTGCGCGCAGGCAAGCGCCACGAATATCCCGTCCCGGAAGTCCGCAACTGAATGGACGGAACAGATCAATGGAACAGAATACGCTCTTCGATCATCTGCCAAACACATCTAAAGCCTGGCTATTATGCTTCAAAATTCGCAGTATTCATGTCCAGAAAATGGTCTTTGCGAACATCCTGCATCGAGATAGCGACCAGGCTTGGCCAGACTTAACCCGATTTTGCAAAGCCGCGATTCGCATGGCATTTTTCGCATCAAAATTTAAGCACGCAGCGGTCTTTTGCATGCTCGCATTGGCGAGCTTCATGGCCTTTGCATCTCTGCCGGCGCTGGGCGCCGACAGGGTGCGCATGGTGCGACTGTCGCCGCAGGCCGCGCAAAGCCTGACCATTGCCATCGGCGCGACGGAGACATTTCGCACTGCTCTGTCCTATGGCGATCTCGTCGTCGGCGATCCCGAGATTGCCGATGTCATGCCGCTCACCGATCAATCTTTCTACATTCATGGGCGCAAACTGGGCACGACGACAATTGCCGCTTATGACGCGCAAAAGGCGCTGATCGGCACGATTGAAGTCGAAGTGTCCTACAATACAAACCGGCTGCAGGCAGAATTGCGCCGCCGTCTGCCGGGCGCGCGGATCGAAGTATCGTCCATCAATGGACGCATTGTCCTGTCGGGCCCCGTGAGCGATTCCGTGACAATCGACAGGGCCATCGAATTTGCCAAGCAATTCGGCAATGAAGTGGTCAATGCCATGACCGTCTCGCAGCCCCAGCAAGTCATGCTGGAGGTGCGATTTCTCGAAGTGTCGCGCAATGCGGGCCGGGAATTGGGCGTGAAATGGGATGTTGCGAGCAATCGTTTTGCCGCCACCACCGGGCTTGGCGGATCGGCCTCTACCAATACGCCCTTCGGCATTATTCTGGGGCGCATTCTGGCCAGCGGAACGACGGCAGATGTGCTTGTTGAAGCGCTGGAGCAGCGCGGCCTCGCGCGTCGGCTTGCCGAGCCCAATCTCGTCGCCATGTCAGGACAAAGCGCGAGTTTCCTTGCCGGCGGCGAATTTCCTTTCCCCGTCCAGGCCGATCAGGGACGCATTTCCATCGCATTCAAGAAGTTCGGTGTCAGCGTGACTTTCATGCCGACCGTTCTTGCAAATGGCATCGTCAATCTGCGCATTGAGCCGGAAGTTTCGCAGCTCGACACGACAAATGTCGTGCCGACAGGAGGGATCAATGTACCCTCGCTCATCGTGCGTCGCGCCAACACTCAGGTAGAATTGCGCGATGGCCAGAGCTTTGCCATTGCGGGTCTGCTGCAGGCAACAAATACCGACGCCACCAAGCAATTGCCCTGGATCGGCGATGTGCCGGTCATCGGCGCGCTCTTCCGCAGCGCCTCTTTCGAGAAACGCGAGACGGAATTGGTGATGATCGTCACGCCGCGCTTGGTTCAACCTGTGCCGCCCGGCCATCGGCTCGCTTCACCGCTGCAAGACAATCTGCCCGCCAATGATGTCGACCGTTTCGTCATGGGACGCCAGGAAATACCGCGCGGCAAGCCTGTCGGGATCAAAACTGCACCCGGCGGCCACATGCTCGAAATCGGCGAAGGAACAAGACATGCCCGCAATCCGTAATCTTTTGGGTGCAGCGCTCGCGGGAGTGAGCCTGATCGCCCTTGCCGGTTGCGCCGATCCTTTGGCGCGGCGCGAAACAATCGCCTTTTCGAGCGGCAATGCAGTGGCCGCCAATCGCGCCATCCAGACAATCGATCCCTGGCCGCGGCAATCCTATGC
>CANHAW010000280.1 GCA_947458675.1 Beijerinckiaceae bacterium | reverse complement strand
GCGATGCAGCCGTGCTTGGCCTGCTCTATGGGGCAGGCTTGCGCATTTCCGAAGCGCTTGGAATCCAGCGGCGCGATGCCCCCTGCGAGGGCCGGGACAGTTTGACCGTCATCGGCAAGGGGTCGAAAATCAGGATGGTTCCGGTGATCGCCCCCATTTCGCGCGCGATCGAGGCCTATCTGGAAATCTGCCCTTACACGCTCAAGCCGGAAGGCCCGCTCTTTGTGGGGGCCAAGGGCGGACCGCTCTCGCCCCGCATCATCCAGCTTGCGGTCGAGCGCATGCGCGGCGCCTTCGGCCTGCCCGACAGCGCCACGCCTCATGCGCTTCGGCATTCCTTTGCGACCCATTTGCTGGCGCGCGGCGGCGACCTCCGGTCAATTCAGGAATTGCTGGGGCACGCCTCTTTATCCACGACGCAGGTCTATACGGCGGTCGATGGGGTGCGCCTGCTGGAAGCCTGGCGCAGCGCCCATCCACGCGCCGGATAGGCTCAATTTACAAAATCGTCACAAAAAAACCCCGGATCTACCGTTGAGCACTGCAAAGCTGGCGCTTAGAAGCTCTCGGGTAATGTGCTCAAGCACGATTCGCGGGGGGATCGAATGTCTGGTGGACAAGCGGCAGAACCGGAAACCAATAATAAGGGCGTAGCGCTTCTCATCGCTGTTCTGGCCTTGATGCTGGCTTTCTCCGAAATGGGGGGAAGCAATGCTGAACGCGAGGCGCAAGCCCATAATCTCGAAGCTTCCAATCTCTGGGCCTTTTTCCAGGCCAAGACCATTCGCAGGACGACCGTGCAAGTCGCTTCCGAACAGGTCGAAGCGCAATTGATCACGATCACCGATCAGGCGCAGCGCGATGTGCTGCAAAAACGCGTGGTCGATTGGAAGCGCACAGCCGAGCGCTATGAGACCGAGCCGGAAACCGGCGAAGGACGGCGTGAATTGATGGCGCGGGCAAAAGCGGCAGAACAGAAGCGCGATGAATACAAGGCCCGCAACGAAGTGTTCGAGGTCAGCTCTGCCGTGCTTCAGATCGCAATCGTGCTCTGCTCGGCCATGATCATCACAGGCATTGCCGCTCTGGTCTGGGTTGCCGGCGGATTAGGTGCAATCGCCTTCGCACTGATGAGCATTGCGACGCTTGCACCAAACTTGGTCCATTATATTTTCTGAAACAAAAAAGGCCGGAGCATTGCTCCGGCCTTTTTCGTCTCACATATGGATCTGGCGTTTCTCGACCGCCATGGCCGCTTCTTTCACGGCTTCCGAAATCGTTGGATGCGCGTGGCAGGTGCGGGCGAGATCTTCTGACGATCCGCCGAATTCCATCAGCACCGCGCATTCAGCGATCAATTCGCCGGCGCTGATGCCGATGATATGGACGCCGAGCACGCGATCAGTCGTGGCGTCCGCCAGCACTTTCACAAAACCATCCGTGTGGCGCATGGCGCGCGCGCGGCCATTGGCAGTGAAAGGAAACTTGCCGACCTTGTAGGCAATGCCTGCGGCCTTCAGCTCTTCCTCTGTTTTACCGATCGCAGCTATTTCCGGCATTGTGTAAACGACGCCAGGAATGACATCGTAATTCACATGGCCATGCTGGCCGGCAAGAATTTCGGCCACTGCAACGCCTTCGTCTTCAGCCTTATGCGCCAGCATCGGACCGCGCACGACATCGCCAATGGCATAAATGCCCTTCACATTGGTCGCGAAATGATCGTCGATCACAATGCGGCCGCGATCCATGGCAACGCCTGTCGCCTCGAGGCCGAGACCATCTGTATAAGGCCGGCGACCGGTGGCGACGAGAACGACATCGCTTTCAAGCGTAACGGCAGCGCCGCCCGCAACCGGTTCGAAGGTGACGGCAGCGCCCTTGCCCTTCTTCTCAATCTTGGTGACCTTGGATGAAAGCCTGAATTCAAAGCCCTGCTTTTCGAGGATGCGCTGGAACTGCTTGGCGACTTCATTGTCCATGCCCGGCAGGATGCGATCGAGATATTCGACGACAGTGACCTGCGCGCCCAGACGACGCCAGACAGATCCCATTTCGAGGCCGATCACGCCGCCGCCAATCACGATCAGTTTCGCCGGTACTTTTTCCAATGTCAGCGCGCCGGTCGATGAGACGATGACTTTTTCATCGAATTTGACATCGACGCCGGGAGGCGAAGCAATATCCGACCCCGTTGCGATGACAATATTCTTCGTCTCGAGCGTGGTGACCTTGCCGTCTTCGGCCTTCACATCGACCTTGCCGGGCGCGCTGATCGTGCCGAGGCCGGTAAAGCTCTCGACCTTGTTCTTTTTCAGCAGGAAGCCCACGCCGCTGACATTGGCATCGACCGTATCGGCCTTGTGCTTCATCATCGCCTTGAGATCGAGCGTCGGCTTGCCCACGACAATGCCGAGCGGCGCAAAATCATGGCCCGCGAGATCGAACATTTCGGAGGCATGCAGCAATGCCTTTGAGGGAATGCAACCAATGTTCAGGCAAGTGCCGCCATGCGTCTTGCGCTTTTCAACAACAGCCACTTTCATGCCGAGCTGGGCGGCGCGGATCGCGCAGACATAACCGCCGGGTCCGGTGCCGATGACAACAAGATCGTAGGACATTTGGATTGCTCCGCGAGAGCGTCAGGAGATCGTCACTGCAAGGAGCGAAGCGAAGAAGCAATCCAGATTTTGCACTGGCAAACTGGCTTGCTTCGCTTCGCTCGCAAGGACGAAATTACAGATCGAGAACGAGGCGAGCCGGATCTTCCAGCGCTTCCTTGACGCGCACAAGGAAGGTGACCGCTTCCTTGCCGTCGACGATACGGTGATCGTAGGAGAGCGCCAGATACATCATCGGGCGCACTTCGATCTTGCCATTCACGACCATCGGCCGGTCTTGGATCTTGTGCATGCCCAAAATTCCCGACTGCGGCGCGTTCAGGATCGGCGTCGACATGAGCGAGCCGTAAATGCCGCCATTGGTGATGGTGAATGTGCCGCCCTGCATTTCTTCAATCTTGAGCTGGCCATCGCGCGCGCGCTTGCCGAAATCGGCAATGGTCTTTTCAACGCCCGAGATCGACAGCTGGTCAGCGTCGCGAACGACGGGAACGACAAGACCCTTTTCCGTGCCGACAGCAATGCCGACATGGTAATAATTCTTGTAGACGAGATCGGTGCCGTCGATTTCGGCGTTGACGGCGGGGAGCTCCTTGAGCGCCTGCACGCAGGCCTTCACGAAGAATCCCATGAAGCCAAGCTTATTGCCGTGCTTCTTTTCAAAAATATCCTTGTAGCGGGCGCGCAAGGCCATGACTTCGGTCATGTCGACTTCGTTGAAAGTCGTCAGCATGGCGGCTGTGTTTTGCGCTTCCTTGAGGCGGCGCGCGATGGTCTGGCGCAGCTTCGTCATCTTCACGCGCTCTTCGCGCGAAGCATCATCGGCAACCGAGGGCGCGCGCATGGCGACAGGCGCAGCAGCCGGAGCAGCAGACGCGCCGCCCGTGGCGATGGCCGCCAGCACGTCGCCCTTCAGCACCTGACCGCGCTTGCCGGAACCGGCAACAGCGGATGTGTTGATATTGCTT
>CANHAW010000279.1 GCA_947458675.1 Beijerinckiaceae bacterium | reverse complement strand
GCCCTTGACGGAATCGGGCAGCAGATCGGGCGCAGACGCGCCCGGATCAGATATCACAGCGGGCCGGCCGGCAGGCGTGGTGCAGGCGGTGCGCCAAAGCCTGGCGCGCCACCGCCGGTAGCTTGCTGTTGCTGCTGCTTGCGGATTTGCGCGGCAATGGTGCAGGCCTGTTTGGCCACACTGGCGGTCTTCGCCTGACCATCCTTGACGCTGCCGATGACATCGTCGGGAATGTTGCACCAATTCTGGTTCTTCTGCATGTAGCCGAGCATTTCATTCTCGGTCGCCGCGAGATTGCGCAGTCGCGGGCAGGCCGCCACGGGATCGAGCTTGCCGTCCTGCGTCGATTTATTGATTTCGGTAATTTGCGTCTGACGCTTTTGCTGCAGCGCGCCAATGTCATTTTCGCAGGATTGCGCAGCAGCCGGTTGCGCAAAAGCCAGTGCCAATAGACCGGCGCCGAGAGCGGCGGCGAGGCGGAGGCGGAATGGGGCTTGGCTATTGGCCATGTCGGACAATCCTTGTTCGGGCGATTCTGCCCCGGAGCTCTATTTGGTGCATAGAGATAGACGCCGGCGGGGCCTTCCTGCAAGTGCCTCCCCGTGCAGGCCAAAGGCGGCGGTTTGATGGCTTAGGCAGTTAAGCGGCGGTTGAGGCGGCGAATGGCTGCATAAGCGGTGAAAACGGCCGCCACGCCGAACATGGCCGCCCCGGCAATCATGCCGAGAAGCCCGCCCTCCGGTCCCCATTGGGCCGCCCCCAGCGTCACGAAGGGGATGGTGCCCAATGTCGCCCGGCCCCAGTTGAACAGGGTCGAGAGGATCGGGAAGCCCAGATTGTTGAAAGCGGCATTGGAGATGAAAATCAGGCCGAGGAAGAGCCAGGCTGCCGCGCCATAAGTGCAGAAAAAAGCGACAAGATCGGCTGTCGGTCCGCTGGCCCGGAACATCAGATTGATCAGCGGCGCTGACAGCCAGAGCACGATCCAGATCGCCAGCGAGTAAAGCACCGTGATGACGACGCAATCGGTGAGCGTGCGTTTGACGCGTGTCATCTGCTTGGCGCCGTAATTCTGGCTCATGATCGGCCCGACAGAGCCCGAGAGCGCGAAGAGCACGCCAAAGGCCACGGGCGTCACACGGTCGATAATGGCGAAAGCTGCGACAATCTCTTCGCCGAAGCCGGCAAAAATATGCAGCGCATAAGAATTGGCAACAGGTGCAGCGAGATTGGTGAGAATGGCAGGGGCTGCAATGGCCATCATTGGTGCCAGATCGCGCCATGTGTCGGCCATGCGCGGGCGCGCGACGAGCCGGTGAATGCGCACAGCGCCCCAGACGCCGGCAAGCGCAATGATGAGGCGCGAGAAAATCGTCACATAAGCCGCGCCATCGACGCCGAGTTTCAGGCCGAAAATCAGGATTGGATCGGCAATAGCCGTGGTGAAAGCGCCAAACAGCGTGACATACATGGCCCGTCTTGCATCGCCCACAGCCCGCAGCACAGCCGAATAGGCCATGCCCAAAGCCAGCAGCACATTTGAGGGCAGGGTAATGGCGAGAAAGCGGTCGGCCACCGCCAGAGCCTCGCCTCGTGCGCCCAGCAGCATGAGCAGCTCTTCGCGAAAGGGAAATGCAAGCGCCGTGGTCAGCACCGAAATGATGCATGTGTGCATGATGCCGGAGGAGGCAAGGCGCTCCGCGCGCGCACGATCGCCCGCCCCCAAGGCCCGCGCGACAAGCGCGCCAATGGCGATCACCAGCCCAATATTGAGCGAGACGAAGAAAAACAGAATCTGCGTCGCAAAGCCGACGCCTGCCGTCAGATTGGTATCGTTCAGCCAGGAGACATAGAGCAGCGACAGAAGATCGACGACGAAAATGGCAACCAGCCCGATGGAGCCCGTTACGGTCATGACGAGGACATGACGCATGATCGAGCCTTCGGTGAAGGCCGCGCGCATCTGCGTTTGGGCGCCGGCAGCCGTCATAATGGCAGGCCCGCAGCCCAAACCGATCCTCGGGCTGGTCCTGCTTGGGCGGTCGAAAGAGAATCGGCGCCGTGACGGCCAGCCTCAGGCATGCGGGTTTCTTTCCTGTTTGGGAGGGAATGCGTCCCAACATAGGCCGAATTGCCGCAAATGCGAATGGTCAGGGAGCAGGTGGTTTGGCGCGGGCGGGCCGTCCGGCCCCTCCCGTCTTGACCCCGTGAGGCAGCTCCCGCAGAAATGGGGCACAGGAGAGTGCTGTGCCGATGGCTGAAAAATACAAGATTTTCCTTTGTGCGCCCCGGGGTTTTTGCGCCGGCGTGGTGCGTGCCATCGATGCGGTGGAGCGCGCGCTCGAAATTTACGGCGCGCCGGTCTATGTCCGCCATGAGATCGTGCACAACAAATATGTCGTGGACAATCTGAAGAAAAAGGGCGCGATTTTCATCGAGGAGCTCGATGAGGTTCCCGAAACATCGCAGCCGGTGATTTTTTCTGCTCATGGCGTGCCGAAATCCGTGCCGGAAGCTGCGCGCGCCCGCAATCTTCTCGGTATTGATGCCACTTGTCCGCTGGTCACCAAAGTCCATCGCGAAGCCGAGATTCATTTCAAGCGCGGCCGGCTCGTTTTGCTGATCGGCCATGTCGGCCATCCAGAAGTGATCGGCACGATGGGGCAATTGCCCGATGGTGCAATCGTGCTTGTTGAAACTCTCGCAGATGTCGAAAAGTTTGTGGCGCCGCAGGGTCGCGATTTGGCCTATGTGACGCAAACCACTTTGTCTGTCGATGATACGCGCGACATGGTTGGCGCCTTGCGGGCGCGTTTCCCGGAGATTCACGGGCCGCACAAGGAAGATATCTGCTATGCGACCACCAATCGCCAAGATGCGGTCAAGGCGGTCGCGCCGAAAGTCGAGGCCATGCTTGTGGTGGGCTCACCCAATTCATCCAATTCGCAGCGCTTGCGAGAAGTGGCTGAAATTGGCGGCTGTCGCGTCGCACGGCTGATTTTGCGGGCGCAGGATATTCCCTGGGACGATATGGCTGGTATCACCCAGATCGGCATTACGGCTGGTGCATCGGCGCCTGAAATTCTGGTCGAGGAAATCATCGATGCGTTTCGCGCCCGCGGCGAGGTCGAAGTCGAGACAGTCACGCTGGCTGACGAGCGCATGTTCTTTCCGTTGCCGCGCGAATTGCGCCCCGCAGGCTAAGCGTTCAACAGCAGGACGATCCCCGCCAGCATCATGGCCATGCCTGCATATTCGCGCGGCGTGACTTTTTGGCGGATGCGGCCCGAGACGATCTGCGCGAACAGCACTTCGATCAGAGCCAGTGTGCGCACTTTGGCGGCGGTGGAAATCGCAAAGGCCAGAAACCAGAAGAGCGAGGCAATGGCGCCGGTAAAACCCGCAAGCAGGGACGGGCGCCAATAAGCGGCAATGGCCGACAAAGTCGGGCGATCGCGCCATGTCAGCCAGAGCAGAATGGCGGCTGTTTGAATGCCAAGCCCCAGCGCCAGAGTCATGGTCGCCGCATGGACGAAAGATGTCGTCTCCACCGAGAGAATGGCGACGCGATAGCTTGTTGCCGACATGGC
>CANHAW010000278.1 GCA_947458675.1 Beijerinckiaceae bacterium | reverse complement strand
GCAAATCCCGATCCAGCGGCATCGTCGAGACGCATGCGCGAGCGATCGCGCCGTTCAAGCCAGGGCTGCGGCAGCATGCGCCCTGAGAGTGCAAGGCCACCATCGTCGCCAAGAAACCCATCGGCATAAAATGGCTTCGGCTTGTATTTCATTTGCGCAAAATAGGCCTGCACAGAGGGAACAAGACTTGCGAGGCGGAAGGCATTTTGCACGAGAAAAGCCTGAAGCCGCGATGTCGGCATCATGATGCGACCCATATTCATCGCCAGCTCGATCAAGGCCCAGGCATGGGGCGAGCGCTCACGCTCATAAGTTTCAAGCAGGCCAGCACCCATCTCGCCCTTCACCACGCAGGCGAGCTTCCAGCCCAGATTATGCGCATCGCGAATGCCGCTGTTCATGCCCTGCCCTGCAAAAGGCGGCGACAAATGGGCTGAATCGCCGGCCAGATAAATGCGCTTGGAATTCCACCGATCCGCCTTGCGTGCATGAAAGGCATAAACCTGTCGGCGCACCACGGGCGAGTCAGCATCCGGTCCTGCCTTGGCGAGCAGATCGCGCACAAATTCGGGGCTCTCTGCCAGTGTTTCGTCTTCGCCCTCAAACAGCATGAATTCATAACGGCGAATGCCGCCGGGGCCGGGCAATGTGATGAAGGGGCGCGCTGGATCGCACATGACGCGCGTCTGGCGGAAGCGCTCTCGTGTCGATGCCAGATCAACGATGACCCATTTCTGATGGTAGGTCGAGCCGATCAGATTGGCGCCAATGGTCTTGCGCAACATGGAGCGCGCACCATCTGAGCCAACAACATAGGCCGCGCGCACAGTCACATCGGCGCCTGCATGTCGTAGCGCGAGAGTGACGCCGCTTTCATCCTCCGTCACATTCTCGCATTCATGTTCGAAAAGCTGGGTGACATTGTCATGGCGCGACAGAGCTGCGCGCAATGTCGCCTCGAGTTTGGGTTGGGTGAAAGCATTGCGGCGCGGATAGCCATATTCGCGCGTTATGGGCTCGACCTTGGCGAAACAGATCCCATCGGGGGTAAAATAATTCGAGCCATAATCGAGCATGACATCGGCGATGATCTCATCCGCCAGACGAATGGATTGCATGGTGCGCAAAGCTTCATCGTCGATGGAGACAGCGCGCGGCTGCGTCACCGTTGTCGCATTGCGCTCGATAAGGATCGTGCGCACACCCGCCTGACCCAGAATATGGGCCATCGTCATGCCGGTCGGCCCGGCACCGACAATGGCGACATCGCAGGTGAGTGTGCGTGCGGCGGTCATTCCTTTGTCCTTCCCATTCTCAGCTCGTCATTGCGAGGAGCGCAGCGTCGCTTCGCTCCTCGCAATGACGATCGCTAGATTTCGCGTGCCACCTTCTCCCGCCCATGCGGGAGAAGGAACGCGCTCTCTCTGTTTTTTAAATCACGCTCAATCATCGCCGCCGCCGATACAAGCATCAGCACGAGCCGCGACTCGTTGAATGAATCCAGTCGCTGCGCTTCCACAACCAGCGACAGCGAGGCCACAAGTCCCGCTTCTTCGCAAAGAATAGGCGCGGCAAGACCGGCCAGCCCCGCATCGATCTCGCCGCGGCTCACCTGAAATCCATTGCGGCGGATCTCGGCGAGTTCGCCTTTCAATCCTGCATCTTGCGAGCGCCCGGCAAGCGCCAGTAATTTTGCAAGCCGTCGCGCCGGCAGACGGGCGAGGATCACTTTCGATGTGGCGCCCTGCGTCAGCGGCATCGGCCTGCCGCGTTCATAGCTGGGATGGAAATGCGCATCGCCTGAAGCGCGATCGGCAATGCACATGACCTCATCGCCATAAAGACGCGAGAGAAGACCAACACAAGGAATGCCTGCCTGCGCGACGGTCTGTTCGAGCACATGTGCGCCCGCGCGCATCAGCGGATCGGTGAGGCGGGTGAGCCGGTCAAATTCGATGAAAGCAGGGCCAAGTCGATAGCGGGCTTCCGCCGATGTTTCGACGAGCCCTTCAGCGAGAAGATCTCTGATCGTGCGATAGATCGTGCTTGGCGGCACAGCGAGTTTTTCCGCCATGTCGGACACGGTCCATGTCGGCTGCGCCTCGTTGAAGAGGCGCAGCACATGCATATATCGCGAGAGCCCTGCCATGGCGCCTCAGCTGCGCAAAATGCCCTTGCCCCAGAGATTGAGCGTGCGCTCGGCATGGGGCCATTCTTTCACCGGGCGGTCATGGATGATTTCGAGCTCCGCCGAAATCTCGATCCAGTTTCCATCGGGATCGACAATGAAGATGAAGAGATTATTGCCCGGACCATGACGGCCGGGGCCCCACATGAGCTGAATGTCGAGCGTGGCAAGATGATCGCACCAGTCGCGGATGACATTCCACTCGCCCGCTTCATAAGAATGGTGATCGATGCCCGTACGATCGGAACGGAAACAGGCAAGCGTGTGATGCTCGTGATTGGAGCGTGTGAAAATGGTCGCGACTTCGCCATTGGGTTTGCGCACGCGATCGGCCACGGCAAAGCCGAGCTTGCCTGAATAGAATTTCTCGATGGCTTCGGGATCATGGGTGGCAAGCGTCAAATGCTGCGTCGGACCTTTGAGGCCCTTCAGCCCCTCGGGATCGGCCTTGGCGAGACCGAAGACAATCTTGTTGCCGTCCGGATCGGTCACGGCGAAAGCCCTGTCCATGAGCGGCGAGGCCAAGTCTTGGGGCCCCAGACCTTCCTTGTCGGCGCGGGCGCGCATGGCATCCAGAGCCTCGCCATCGCGGCAGGCGAAAGCGCCGAGCCCCAGCTTTTTGTCGGTGCCCTTGGAGATGATGAGGCGGCGCTGCGGCCCACGGCAGATGTAAATCTCGCCCTGTTTGGCGACCTGCATCTGCATGGCCTCGCCATAGAATTTGGCCAGCCGCTCCGGGTTGGAGCTTTGCAATTCAATGTGGTGAAGATAAGCGGCCGCAGCCAAGGCAGTATAGGTCATGTTTTCCTCCCTTTTATGAAACCATAAGAAAGGGAGGAAAGAGGGTCAATATAAATTCTCATTTTTTGAGAATTTAATACAGACGTGAGGCCGTCTCAATAGATTCAGGGACGGCGGCGGCGCAAGAGAGGTGAGCGCCCAAAGAAAAGGGCGCCGCGGCTTTCGCCGGGCGCCCCTGACGGGTCATTTTCAGACCGATTATTTGGCGTCCTTCAGGACAGGCGTCCAGCGCGCGACTTCTTTGGTGACGAACTCGCCAAGCCACTTGCCGCCGCGTTCAGCCTTGGAAGGAATAACGCCGCCAAGCTCGAGCAGACGGGAGCGGGTGGCAGAATCGTCAAGCGCCTTGTCGAGGGCAGAAGAGAGCTGATCGACGATTTCCTTCGGCGTGCCCTTCGGTGCGAAGACGGCATTCCAGGCCGACACTTCATATTGCGGCATGCCGGCTTCCTTGGTGGTCGGCACGTCGGGCAGAGCCGGCGAACGTTCCGGCAGAGCAACGGCGAAAGCCTTGATCGTGCCGGCCTTGATCTGCGAGACGAGATTGACGATCTGGTCGCACATATAATCGACCTGTCCGGAGACGAGATCGTTCAGCGCAGGGCCT
>CANHAW010000277.1 GCA_947458675.1 Beijerinckiaceae bacterium | reverse complement strand
TGCAAACACAACAAATCACAGTGGGCGCGACCGGCATTATCGATGATACGGGGCGTTTTCCGACTCTTGTTCGCAATCTGACAGGCGCGAAAATCAAAGTCGTCACTGGCTATCCTGGCGGCAATGATGTGACCATGGCGATGGAGCGAGGCGAAGTCGACGCGCGTTTTGGCTGGTCATGGGGAAGCCTCAAGAGCCGCTCAAAAGTCTGGCTCGATGAGAAGAAGATCAATGTCCTGATTCAAATGGCGCTGCAAAAAGCATCGGACCTGCCGGACGTTCCTTTGATCATGGATTTTGCAAAGACCGATCTCGACAAGAAAGCACTAGAATTGCTGTTCTCGCCGCAAATCGGCGCTTGGCCTTTGATTGCGCCGCCTGATGTCCCGAAGGAGCGTATCGCCATCCTTCGTCGCGCCTTTGATGCCACCGTGAAGGATCCGGCCTTCTTGGCCGATGCGGAAAAAATTCAGATTGAGGTCGATCCCGTATCCGGCGAGATGATGCAGCAAGTCGTCGCCCGGATCGCGACATTCGACCGATCCGTTATCGATCGCGCGATCGCGCTCACAGAGGCCAAATAAATATCAAGAAAAAGGGTGGGCACATGAGTCAGCGGCAGATGCATCTTGGCGTATATGCGGTTGGAACCGGCAACCATATTGCCGGCTGGCGTTTTCCGGGCGCCACGACAAGCGGCGAAAATCTTGAGAACTTCAAAAAGATTGCCGCCTCCTGCGAAAGGGGCAAGCTCGATTTTCTTTTCGTCGGCGACAGTCTTGCCTTTTTGCCGGAAGGTCATCCAGGCCAAGTCACGCGTTTCGAGCCGACGACGCTTCTCTCAGCACTCTCCACCGTCACCACGCATGTCGGGCTCATCGGCACCGCCTCCACCACCTATAGCGAGCCCTATAATATCGCGCGGCAATTCGCATCGCTCGATCATCTGAGTGGTGGCCGCGCCGGCTGGAATGTCGTCACCTCGACATTGCCCGAGGCGGCAGAGAATTTCGGTCGTGAGATGGTCGAGCATGGTCAGCGCTACGAGATCGCTGCCGAATTCGTCGAGGTCGTCCAAGGCTTGTGGGATTCTTGGGAAGACGGCGCCCGCGTCGTCAACAAGGAAACCGGAGAATATTACGACCTCAGCAAGGTGCATCCGCTCGACCACAAGGGAAAATTCTATTCAGTGAAGGGTCCGCTCAATATGACCCGCACACCGCAGGGTCGGCCCGTCATCGTGCAGGCAGGCTCTTCAGAAAGCGGTCAGGCGCTCGCAGGGCGTATTGCTGAAGTCGTCTTCACCGTTCAGCTCGAACTTGATGTGGCGTGCGAATATTACGCCAATATCAAGAAGCATGCTGTTGCGGCTGGCCGTCGCCCCGAACATTGCAACATTCTGCCTGGCATGGTTCCGATCGTCGGTCGAACGGATGAAGAGGCGCAAGCCAAGCTGGCGCAGCTCATGACCTATGTGGATTCGACAAGCGCCATGCGGACCATGTCTCGCCGTTTCGGCCATGACATGTCCCAATATCCGCTCGATGGGCCCGTTCCGGATTTGCCGGTGTCCAATCTGAAGCAAGGCTACAGCACGGTTGCCTCCGCCAAGGCGAAACGATTGGGCTACAAACTCCGCGACATTTACAATGAGATCGCGATTGCGCGCGGCTATCTTCTGGCTTGCGGCAGTCCGACAACAGTCGCCGATCTGATGCAGGAATGGTTTGAGGCCGGCGCTATGGACGGGTTCGTGCTGCTGCCCGCGCATTTCCCCGAAGCCTTCGATGATTTCATCGATCTCGTCATTCCGGAATTGCAGAGGCGCGGCCTGTTTCGAAAAGAATATCAGGGGACCACTTTGCGCGAGCACCTTGGTCTGCCAAAGCCGGAAAACAGGCATAAGCGCAGCTGAAGCGCGTGACAAAACGCCCCGAGAGTGAAAACTCCGGGGCGTTTTTGCTTTAAGATTCTCCAGCTGTAATTATCCCGGCGAAAACATCGGGAAGCTGACGCCCAGAGACCAAGCCAATATCAGACCAAGTCCGATACCTGCAGCAATTGGCGACATTGTGCGCCGTGCCACGAAGCCGCCCATCGTTCCGAAAATAACAAAGAACAGCAGAACGACCGGGATGATGATCAGCAAAAAGAAGAGCCGCTTGAAGTCAAAAAGGACAGCTGCTCCCAGTGACGCCAGAAAGGCGCCGCGCGACAGAAAGATGCGCCAATAGGGCGCTCTTCCGCCATCGGCTGTCAGGGCATCGGCGATCATATAGGGTAGGGCCCCAACCGCGATCACGGCTATTACCTGCATGCGCGCGGCATTCGGCATGAAAGAGGCCACATAACGATCCAGCGCAAAACCGAAAACGAAAATGCCATAAGCGGCGAAGGCTGCGGCTGACATCCATGCGACCGGTTTCAACTTGACTCCGTTCCAGGTCAGTATGCCGAGCGAGATCATTCCAAACACAAACAGATGGACTGCCAGATAATCTGCAACCAGGATTGGCAGGAAACGCGTATCGACAAGAGTCAGAAGTGGCGGCGTGAGTATGGCCGGCACAAGGCTGGCGAGAAGAAATATGCGACGCGGCAGGATTGTTGCTGGCCCATCCATGCGCGGCAATAGCGCAGCCATCGGCCAAGCCAGAAGAAGAATTCCGGCCAACAGGATTGCAATCCATCCCCCGGTTGCGGCGATCTGCGACTTGCTTGAGCGACCAAAAACCTCATCCAGCCAATCACGCGCCTCGCGCATGGCTTGCGGCGAATAGAGCACGCCGACATGCTCGACATGGGGAGCCACAAAGGTGCGCCGACGGCTGGTCGTGGATGGATCGCCGACAGTTTCGCCTTCTTTTGCCGATGGATTGGTAAGCTGCGCCATGCGCACGGCATTTTCGCGCAGGAAGGATTCCCATTCTCCAGAAATCATCAAGAGATTGCGGGGTTCTGATTTTGTCACAGCTTCGGAGAACATTGAGATGGTCACGGTCGCGGCCACACGCTGGTTTCCGACCGCTTCGCGCACGATAATGTCCGACGCCATGGAATGGCCGAGGACCGCGACGCGGCCATCGACGGACGGCAAGGCCAGTGCAGCGTCAATAACGCGTGCAACTTCGCGCCTCAGAATTTGTGTCGTTCCGTCAACATGCGTCACATCGCCTGTCATCGGCGTGGGGTTGCGGCCGTGTCCCTCAAAATCAAACGAGACAGCAACATATCCAGCCTGTGCCAGCGTCAGCGCATAGGCCTCCATGAGCTGGCGCGACCCGGCAAAGCCGTGGGCGATGATGACAGCTGGCGCCTTGGGCGCGCCCGCAAGCTGATAGATTGTTGCCGGTGTTGAGCCCACAGCAAAAGGTGCGAGCGTGACGCCAGAGCGTGCGTGCTCAAGATTCCAGACGCCCGCTGCGCAAAACAGCAATCCTGCCATTGCTGCCAGAAGACGCGAATGAAATGCGCGCACATTGCCTCCAGAACAAAAGATGGATGGCTTTACGATCCGGCAAACATCCGCAGGGCAACAGCGCTTGCCATCATGCCGAGCACGTAAAGCGGCACGCTAAAGCCGCTATACCAATAGGCATCCTTGAT
>CANHAW010000276.1 GCA_947458675.1 Beijerinckiaceae bacterium | reverse complement strand
TTTCTCGATGCGACGCGCGACATGGCGCTCGAGGAGAGCTTTCTGATCGGCGTGCGCACTTTGTCGGGCATGATCAGCCCTGAGGCGGCGGGCCTTGCCTATACGTCTCTGGCAGCGAGCCTGATCCGCGCCTGTCTCGAACAGGTCGAACAGGTTTTTGCCGCCGATTATGGTCGCGTCGTTGGCGGGCGTTGCTGCGTGATTGGCATGGGAAAGCTCGGCTCACGCGAAATGACGGCGACATCCGATCTCGATCTCGTTCTGATTTATGATTTCGATGAGAACCGGCCAGACTCGGATGGCGCGAAATCGCTTCATGCCGTGCAATATTATACGCGGCTGACGCAGCGCCTTGTCTCGGCACTCACAGTGGCGACGCGGCGTGGGCGGCTCTATGATGTCGATATGCGTCTGCGACCCTCTGGCGGCAAGGGGCCGCTTGCAACGCAATTTGGCTCCTTTATCGATTATCAAAAGAATGAGGCTGAGACCTGGGAGCAAATGGCGCTCACCCGCGCACGGCCGATTGCGGGCGACGAGAGCCTGGCGCAGGACATGCGCCAATCGATCGTTCTTGCTCTGGCCCATCAGCGCAATGATGCCGAATTGCGCTGCTCGGTTCGCCAGATGCGTGGCCTGATCGCGCAGGAAAAGGGCGATGCCAATATCTGGGATCTGAAACTCGTCAAAGGCGGCGTGATGGATATTGAATTCATCGCGCAATATTTGTCCTTGCGATATGCCGCCGATCATCCCTCCATTCTCGATGTCGAGACGCATGCCGTCATTCGCAAGGCGGGCGAGCTTGGTCTCGTGCCACCTGCCGATGGCGAGCGTCTGGTCAATGCGCACCGGCTTTATACGGCGATGATGCAGACGATGCGGCTTGCTACAGAGGGCGCTTTCGATCCTGCGCAAATGGCGTCTGGCGTGTTGCGGCGGATTGCAGCTGCAGCCGATCTGCCGGATTTCAGGCTTGTCGAAGGATTGATGGCCGAGACGCGTCGCGAGATCCGCGCGATTTTCGAGCGCATGCTCGCCTGATCAGGCGGCTTCGGTTGTCTTTTCGTCGGCTGTTCCCAGCGGGAGACGGATGCGCACAATCGTGCCTGCACCGAGGCTTGAGCGGATGTTGAGCGAGCCGCCATGCAATTCGACCAGCGAGCGGGCAATGGCGAGGCCAAGGCCAGAACCCTTGTTGCCGTTTTCCAGCGGCGAGTCGATTTGTTCGAAGGGTCGTCCGAGTCGCGGCAAAGCTTCTGGTGCAATGCCCGCGCCTGTATCCTCGATGTAAATATTGGCCTCGCCCTCATCGACCCGCGAACGCAAGGTGACGCGTCCGCCTTCGGGCGTGAATTTGATCGCATTGCGCAGGAGATTGACGAGCACTTTCTCGATGGCATTGCGATCGGCGTAGAGGCTTGCCTTGGGCAGCGTCTCGGCCTGCATGATGATCTGCTTTTCTTCTGCGGCCTGGCGCAAAACATCGAGCGCGCGCGACATGGCGGCATCCAGTTCAAAATGCGCCGGGTGCAGCTTGACCTTGCCGGCCTCCAGCCGCGACATGTCGAGAACGTCAGAGATCACGCCCAGCAAATGCTGGCCGCTTTCGCGAATATGGCTCGAATAATCGACATATTTGGCGCAGCCCAGGGCGCCGAATGTTTCATGTTCCATCATTTCAGAAAAACCAATGATCGCATTGAGCGGTGTGCGCAGCTCATGGCTCATATTGGCGAGGAATTCAGACTTGGCGCGGTTGGCGTGTTCGGCTTCCGCCTTTTGCTCAAGATATTTTTCGGCCAGATCGGCCAATTGCTGGGCCTGCAATTCGAGCGTCTGGCGCGATTTGCGCAGATCGGCAATGGTGGCCATCAGGCGGCGTTCTGAATCGAGCAATTGCTCTTCGTGACGCTTCAGTTTCGAAATATCCGTACCGACCGAAACATAGCCGCCATCTTTGGTGCGGCGCTCGTTGATCTGCAGCCAGCGCCCATCCTTGAGGCGCGCTTCATAAGTGCGCGCTCCGGGCTCGGCGCGCGCGCCCAGCGGAATTTGCGTTTGCACCATGGGCGACGCGCCGCTCGCCATGAATTCCGCATAGGGCATGCCCGCGACAATGGCCTCAGTCGGGATTTTGTGCAGATCCTGAAATTTGGAATTGCACATGACGAGGCGATTTTCTGCATCCCACAGGACGAAAGCCTCGGAAATGGTTTCAATCGCGTCGCGCAGGCGGATGTCGGCGGTGGCGGTGCGCTCGATCAGCGCTTTCTGATCGGTAATATCGACGGCAATGCCGACCAGATGCGGGCTGTTCTGCGCGCCCTGGCGCACGATTTCCGCGCGCGCACGAATCCAGATCCATTCGCCCTTGGCATTGCGAATGCGGAAGGCATGATCGAGCGAATTGGTTTGTGAGGCCGCCAGCATTTCGGCGATGGAATTGAGATCGCCATCCTGGGGATGGATCAGCTGATTGACATCGCCGAAGGAGAGATATTCGGGCTGCGGCTCCATGCCCAGCATGTCATACATGGAGCGCGACCAATAAATGCGCCCGCGCGCAATGTCCCAATCCCACAGGCCGCAACGGCCGCGCGAGAGGGCGGCATCGATGCGCTGGCGAATGCCCTCGCGCGCCATGACCGCTTCATCGCGCTGGCGCGCAAGGCGGTTGATGCCCACAGCACCCAGTAGCGCAACGCCGGTCAGCAAGAGGAAAAAGGCCAGACCAAGAAGGACATCGCGGCGCCAGGCGGAATAAAGGTCGTCCATATGCTGAATGGTCGCAACCTGACCCAGATCGCTCGAAAGATTGCGCACAATGGCGATGGCCTCGCGCCCATTGGCGAGTGTGATCTGCATCACGCCGGCGCCGTCGCCGAAAAACGTCAGAGGCTGCGCGCTGCCCAGCAAATCCTGCAGCATTTTGCCATTGGCAGAAGGATCGGGCAGGGAAGTTGCAATCTTGCCTTGCGCATCGGCGAGGAAGATCTGGCGGTTTTGCGCCAGAGCGAGGGCCGGCAGAGCGTTTCGATCAAGTGTCAGCTGGCGAGAGCTATTGAGCTCGGCCTTCAGGCTGGCGGAGACGAGAGCAAGTTCGGCGGCGGCGCGGTCATATGTTTCAAGCCGGCGCTCATAGGCAAGGCTGGCGCCGAACCATGCCAGGCCGACAACCAGAAAAGCGCAGAATGCGGGGCTGCAAAATTCGAGGAATCGTGCGGGCAATACAAAGCGGCCGCGCAGCGACTTGCCTGTAGCAATCGCTTCGCTGTTTTCCGCATGTGCGGAAACACTGGCCACGTTTGCACGTGCCATAGATTGGCCCCCTCAATGTTCACCGATCCGTGGGCCAATGTGCCGCATCGCCCCCGAATCACTGCCCATCTGAATCCGGCGAATCACCTTTGTCCAGATAATTAATGAAAGGTTGACGAATTTTTTTATTCACCGCCGCGTGAGGTGCCGCAGATTCAGAATCTCTCTTGTTTGCGGGCCTTTTCAGCGCCCCAGAGAGCGCTGAACAATGTCGCGAACGTCGGGCGAGAGGCTCTTTTCGGCGGCCACCTTCTGGAGCGCGGCTTCCGCAGCGGCACGGCGGGCGGGCTCAAGCGACCGCCAGCTGCGGAAAGCGGCCAG
>CANHAW010000275.1 GCA_947458675.1 Beijerinckiaceae bacterium | reverse complement strand
GGGTGATGATGCCGCCGTCATATTCGGGTGCGCGCGCATCGATGGCCACAGCATGGCATTGCGTCGGATCGCCGATCTGGTCGACGCCGGCACCGGTGAGCATTTTGAGGATGGTGCCGCGATTGTGGCGTGTGCCGCGGATGAGGAAGTTTTTCGCAGCCGGTCCCCAGCTCTCCTCAAGCCATTCCTTGTTGGCCTCAAATCCGCCAGATGCAGCAACAAGCGCACCGGCGCGCACATCGACATGGCTTTCGCCGCGCTTCACGCGGGCAGAAAGGAACATGCCGTTTTCGATTTCCATGCCGATGACTTCGGCTTCATAGGCAATATCGACGCCGAGATCTTCCGCCGTCTGGTAGAGCGCATTCAGCATGGCGCGCCCGCCGCCCAGAAAGAAGGAATTGGTGCGACCGAGCGACAAAGTCCCGCCCAGCGAATGCTGGAAGCGCACGCCCTGTTCGACAATCCAGTTCAGCATGTCTTTCGACTCGTGGATCATCATTTTCGCGAGTTCTTCATTCGTCTGCCCGCCGGTGACGCGCAGCAGATCGTCGAAAAACTCATCTTCGAAATAGGGGCCCGACAAAGTGTCGGTCGCTGCATCATGAGCGCAGCGCATGTTGCGCGTGTGGCGCGTATTGCCGCCGCGATAGAATTTCGGCGCCGCCTCGACAACGAGAACGGATGCACCATCGCGACGTGCGGCAATGGCGGCGCAAAGGGCGGCATTGCCCCCGCCAATGACGAGCACGTCGTAGCGTTTGGAAAAATCGACCATGGCAGCTCCCAGCCGGCGCGGCGGGGTCCCTTTTTTGGAATCTTCCCGCGAGTCGCGCTTTCTTTGTCGTATATCTTTGGATACAAACCAATGCAACGGCCAGAAAGCCCAAAAGCGAGGCAGTATGACGGGGCAGGAGGTTTTGAGCGATCTGGGCGAGGGCCTGCCTCTGGGCGAGGCCGTCTACCGGGCTTTGCGCGAGGCCCTGCGCAGCGGCGTCTACCGGCCGGGCGACCGTTTGCGCGAGGAGGAAGTCGCCAATCGGCTCAATGTCAGCCGCACCCCCGTGCGCGAGGCCTTTGGCCGTCTTGTGTCCAAGGGGCTGGTCGTGCCGGGGCAGGGCCGTGGCCTGATTGTCCGCCGTCTCGATCAGGCTGAAGTGGTCGAACTTTATGCCATGCGCGAGATTCTGGAGGCCGCCGCCGCCCGCCTTGCCGCCCGCCATGCCTCCGAGCCCGAGATCGATGCTTTGCGCGATATTGAGAAAGATTTTGAAGCCGCGCGCGATGCAGCGGAAATGGCCCGGCTCAATCGCATCTTCCACGAGAGCATTTTTGCAGCCTCGCGCAATCGCTATCTCGACAGCGCCCTGCAGGAATTGCAGGACGCCATTGCTTTGCTGGGCAGCACAACATTTACAGTGGATGCCAGGCCCTCATCCGCCGCCGCCGAACATCGTGCGCTGATCGAGGCCATGGCGGCGCGCGATGGCGACAAAGCGGACGCATTGGCACGCGCCCATATCCACGAAGCCTTGCGCGCGCGGCTGAAACTGATGCAGCGGGGGTGAGGGAGCATCGCGTCAGTGCGCCTTCATGACGTTACGGGCCAGATTGCGCGACCCCCACCCCTAGCCCCTCCCCTCAAGGGGGAGGGGGATCAGATTGCGCTGCTCTTTTCCCTCCCCCTTGAGGGGAGGGCCGTCTCGGCGAAGCCGAGCGGGGTGGGGGTTTTGCAATGTTTCATCGTCATTGCGAGGAGCGCAGCGACGCGGCAATCCATCTTTTGGCGCGTGTGGTCGAAGATGGATTGCTTCGCTTCGCTCGCAATGACGAGCGCTTCTTGCCCCGCACCCCGGCCCGCGCCATAAAGCGCGGATGAGAGAGCCCGGCACCGGCCCCAAAATTTCGCGCGTCATGCGCTTTGTCACCCATTATTGGCTTCTCTCGCCACGGCTTTTTGCCGCTCTGGTGGCGCTTCGCATTGCCTCTACTCTGGTCGATGTCAGCGTGCCGCTGGCGGCTGGCTGGCTGGTGGATGCGGTCGCCTCCGGGGCGCCGGGCGATCCGGGGCCTGCCATTCGGGCGCTGGTGATTTTCATTGCGCTGGGCGCTTTGTTCCAGATCTCGCGCCAATGCGTGACCTTTTTGCTGAACCGCCTGTCGGCGCGCGCCATTACCACCATCGGCCGCGATGCCTTTGCCAAAGTGCAGCGTTTTTCTGCCGATTGGCATGCCAATTCCTTTGCAGGCGCGACCGTGCGCAAGATCACGCGCGGCATGACGTCCTTCGATACGTTTACCGATACGCTCGCCTTCGGTCTCGTTCCCGCTTTCATTGTCGTCACCGGCGTGACGGCGGTTTTCTCATGGCGCTGGCCGCTGCTTGGCCTGATCACGGGCCTGAGCATTTTCGCCTTTCTCGCTGTCGTTGTTCTGCTGGCGGTCTATTGGATCCGTCCGGCCAATGTCGAAGCGCGCGAATGGGATTCGAAAATGAGCGGCGTGCTGGCCGATTCCATCACCGGCAATCCGGTGGTGAAGAGTTTTGCTGCCGAAGAGCGCGAAGACGGATTGTTCCGCAATGTCGCCAAGGGCTGGGAATGGCGCGCCATTCGCTCATGGGATCGCAGCGCCGTGTCAGGTCTGGTCCAGGCTGTGCTGATCGTCATTCTGCAGATCGGCATGCTGGGCACGGGCATTTGGCTCTGGTCGCAGGGGCAGGCGAGCCCCGGCGACATTGCTTCTTTGATCGCGACGCAATTTCTCATCACAGGTTATTTGCGCGACATTGCCCAACATGTGCGCGCGCTTCAGCGCACCATCAACGATATGGACGATGTGCTCGATTTCCGCGATGCCGATCTGCAGGTTGCAGATCGTCCCGGTGCTGCAGGGCTTGTTGTGCGCCAAGGCGCCATTGCTTTCGATCATGTCACCTTCCGCTACAAGGGCGCGCATGATGCGCTCTATCGCGATTTCTCTTTGCAGATTCCAGCCGGTCAGCGCGTCGGGCTTGTGGGCCAGTCGGGTGCGGGCAAATCCACTTTCGTAAAACTCGTGCAGCGTCTTTACGATCTCGATGCGGGGCGCATTCTCATCGATGGGCAGGAGATTGCCCAAGTGACGCAAACCTCGCTGCGCGAGGCTGTCGGACTCGTGCCGCAAGATCCCGTGCTGTTCCATCGCTCGATTGCCGAAAATATTGCCTATGGCAAACCCGGCGCATCGATGGATGAGATTGTGGCAGCAGCCAAGCTGGCCCATGTGGATGAATTCGTCCGCGGCCTGCCCAAGGGCTATGACACGCTTGTGGGCGAACGCGGGGTCAAATTGTCAGGCGGCGAACGCCAGCGCGTGGCCATTG
Organism: Beijerinckiaceae bacterium; assembly: GCA_947458675.1. Classification (GTDB taxonomy): domain Bacteria; phylum Pseudomonadota; class Alphaproteobacteria; order Rhizobiales; family Beijerinckiaceae; genus Terripilifer. Next base: position 312 of record CANHAW010000275.1, on the reverse strand, counting down.
CCCGCGTGATATTGGCCGGCAGTCCGATCCTCATTCTGGATGAGGCGACATCCTCGCTCGACAGCGTGTCCGAGACCTATATTCGCGAGGCCATGGATCGTTTGGCGCAGGGGCGCACGACAATCGTCATCGCCCATCGTCTTTCCACCGTGCAGCGGCTCGACCGCATTCTGGTTTTTGAAAATGGCCGCATCGTCGAGGACGGCACCCATGGCCAGCTCATTGGCCGCGATGGTGGGGTCTATCGCCGGCTGGTCGAGACGCAATCCGGCGCTTTTCTGGTGGATGCGGCGGAATAGCGCGCTCCCTCCG
>CANHAW010000274.1 GCA_947458675.1 Beijerinckiaceae bacterium | reverse complement strand
TCGCTCAAATCAATGGCAAAGCGATGACACGGGCAGCGTCCAGATTCTCACCCGCGACGGTTCGGCGCTGCCGCTCGATGTACGCATCCAGAAGATCGAGTGGGATGGCGCGCCCGCCTCTCTGATGACGTTCCGGCGGGCAGAGACGCATGATCTGCCCCAGCGTCTTCGCGCGCTTGAAGCCGAATTGCGCACCAGCGAAGCCGGCATGCGCGAATTGCACGCCATTCTCGATACAGCGACCGATGGCGTTGCCGTGCTCGATGAGGAAGGCCGCATTGTGGCGCTCAATCGCGCCGGCGAGGCTTTGTTCGGCTATGAGCAGAGCGATGTCGCGGGCGATAGTTTTTCCGTGCTTTTCGCGCGCGAGAGCCAGGGTGTTGCACTCGATTATTTTGCCGGGATCAAGGCCAGCGGCGTTGCCAGCGTGCTGAACGATGGGCGCGAAGTCATGGGCCGCGCGCATCAGGGCGGCTCCATCCAGTTGTTCATGACGCTGGGGCGCATCGGCAGCAATGGTACGCCGAAATTCTGCGCCGTCTTGCGCGACATGACCGCATGGAAGAAAGCCGAGCGCGAGCTGAAAGATGCGCGGCGCACGGCCGAACAGGCCAATGCCACGAAATCGGATTTTCTTGCCAAGATCAGCCATGAAATCCGCACACCGCTCAATGCCATTCTCGGCTTTGCCGAAGTCATGATCGAAGAGCGTTTCGGGCCCGTCGGCAATGAACGCTACAAGGATTATCTGAAAGACATCCATGCGTCGGGCTCGCATGTCATGAGCCTCGTCAACGATCTGCTCGACCTCTCCAAGATCGAGGCCGGCAAGCTCGAGTTGAACTTTGGCGCGGTCGATGCCAACAAAATCGTGGGCGAATGCGTCTCTCTGATCCAGCCGCAGGCGGCGCGCGAGCGTGTGATTGTGCGTCAATCGCTGGCGCCGCGCCTGCCGATGATTGTGGCGGATGAGCGGGCCTTGCGGCAGATCGTTTTGAACCTTCTGTCAAATGCGGTGAAGTTCAACGAGGCAGGCGGTCAGGTGATCGTCTCCACGGCGCTCACAGATGCCGGACATGCGGTGATCCGCATTCGCGACACGGGCATTGGCATGAGCGAGAGCGAGATTGAAATGGCGCTCGAGCCCTTCCGTCAGCTTGTCACAGCAAGCCGGACGCGCGGCACAGGCCTTGGCCTGCCGCTCACCAAGGCTCTGGTGGAAGCCAATCGCGCCTCTTTCACAATCAAGAGCAAGAAGGCTGAAGGCACGCTTGTCGAAGTTGCCTTTCCCCCGACACGCGTTCTGGCCGAATAAACATTTCAGCCGTGTCCATTTGACCGGCTGGCAGATCAAGGCAAGCGGGCCAAGATCGCGCAGCTGATTTCTCCTGTCATTGCCAGGCTTGCGTTAAACGCCTCCTTGATGCCACGACCAAGTTTGTCGCAGCGCAATGCCGACTTGTCCGGATCGATTAGTCTGTCTCGAAACTCACATGCGAGACAGATATGACGATACGACGTCTTGAGGCTCTTTTTGCACCGGCAAGCCTTGCGCTGGTCGGCGCCAGTGCAAGGCCCGGCAGTCTCGGTCATGCCGTTCTCGCCAATCTGCTCAAGGGCGGTTTTGCCGGACAGATCGATCTCGTCAATCCACGCTATGCGCAGATTGAGGGTCGGGCTTGCGTCGCATCCCTGTCGGATTTGGCCTCGTCCCCTGAGCTGGTCGTGGTGGCCTCGCCGCGCGAGACGGTGCAAGCCATTTTGCGCGAGGCCGCAGGCTGCGGTGCGAAGGCGGCCATTGTCATGACTGCCGACCCGCGCCATGGCGAAGATTCGCTGCGCGGTGAATTGCATCGGATCGCAGCTGAAACGGGGCTGCGCATTGCAGGGCCGAATTGTCTTGGCATTCTGTCGCCGCGTATCGGCCTTGATGCCAGTTTTGCCGCTCATCCGGCGCGCGCCGGCGATCTTGCGGTGATTTCGCAATCTGGCGCGGTGGCTGCAGCACTTCTGTCATGGGCGCATGAGCGTCGCATCGGCTTTTCCGGGCTCGTATCTGTCGGCGATATGGCCGATATCGATTTTGACGATCTGCTCGATTATTTTGCGCTCGATCATCAAACGCGCGCCATTCTTCTCTATGTCGAATCGATCCGCGATGCGCGCAGTTTCATGTCGGCCGCGCGCGCCGCCGCACGGGTCAAACCTGTCATTGTGATCAAATCGGGACGTCATGCGGATTCGGCCAAAGCCGCAGCCACACATACGGGCGCAATGGCAGGATCGGACGCCGTCTATGATGCAGCTTTTCATCGGGCCGGACTTTTGCGCGTGCGCGATATTTCGGAAATGTTTGCCGCCGCCGAAACACTCGGTCGTATCAAGCCCTTTGCAGGTAAGCGTCTTGCCATTCTCACCAATGGCGGCGGGCTGGGTGTGATTGCTGTCGATAATCTGCTCGATCTGGGCGGCAAGCTCGCCGATCTCTCGCCCGAAACGCTGGCGCAGCTCGATGAAAAAATGCCATCCACATGGTCGCATGCCAATCCGGTCGATATTGTGGGCGATGCAGATGCGGCACGTTTTCATGCTGCCATGTCGGCGCTGCTTGACGATCAAGCCAATGACGCCATTCTCGTCCTGCATTGTCCGACCGCCTTGTCAGACAGCGATGGTGCTGCGCAAGCTGTTGTCGAGGCGCTCGAAGCACATCGCAAGAAGAGCCTGCAGCCCAAGCCCGTCTTTGCCGTCTGGCTGAGTGCAACGGCGCGCTCCGGTGAGATTTTTGAGGCGGCCCATATTCCCAATTATCGCAGCGGTGCAACGCAAGGTTTCATGCATCTTGTGCGCTGGAGAGAAAATCGCGAAGCGCTGATGGCCGTGCCGCCGGGCCTGCCTGACGATTTTGCGCCTCGCACAGAACAGGCGCGCGCCATTGTGCAGCAGGCCTTGGCGCGCGGTGCGGGCTGGCTCGATCCGGTCGAGATTCTGCGGCTTCTGGAGGCCTATGACATCCCCCTTGCGCCCACTTTTTTCGCTGCAAAGCCGGAAGATGTGGCGCCCCTTGCAGCAGAGCTGATCGCCAAATATGGCGCTTGCGTTGTGAAAATTTTTTCACCCGACATTTCGCATAAATCCGATGTCGGGGGTGTCGTGCTCAATCTGACAACGCCGGACAGCGCGGTGGCGGCTGCGCGCTCCATGATGGCACGCGTTGCAGCTGCACGCCCGCAAGCGCGCATCGATGGGGTGACTTTGCATCCGATGATCCATCGCCCCCATGCCCGCGAATTGATTGCCGGCATTGCCAATGATCCGACTTTTGGCCCCGTGATTGTTTTCGGCCATGGCGGCAAGGCGGTCGAAGTCATCAATGATCGTGCACTTGCTTTGCCCCCGCTCGATCTTCGCCTTGCGCATGAATTGATCGAGCGCACATCTGTTGCGCGCGTCTTGCACAAATATCGCGATGAGCTCGAGGCCGATATAGATGGCGTCGCGCTTCTGCTCGTCAAATTGTCGCAATTATCGGCAGATATTCCTGAAATCCTGGAGCTCGATCTCAATCCGCTGATCTGCGACCATGAGGGCGTGCTGGCGATTGATGCGCGTATAGCCATTGCAACCGTTCCGGGCCTGCATCGCAACAGTGCAAATCCGCGCTTTGCCATTGCGCC
>CANHAW010000273.1 GCA_947458675.1 Beijerinckiaceae bacterium | reverse complement strand
GTGGGGCCGTGACGCTGCTTGCCGATGATAACTTCGGCCTTGCCGTGCACGCGTTCCATTTCGGTCTGCCACTTGACGTGTTCTTCGGTTCCCGGCGCAGGCTGCTTGCCGTTGATGTAATATTCTTCGCGATAGACGAAGACGACCACGTCCGCATCCTGCTCGATCGAGCCGGATTCACGCAAATCCGACAATTGCGGGTGCTTGTCATCGCGATTTTCTACCTGACGCGACAATTGCGACAAAGCCATGATCGGCACATTCAGCTCTTTGGCGAGCGCCTTCAGGCCGGTCGTGATTTCGGTCAATTCCTGCACGCGGTTCTCGCCCTTGGATTTCGAGCCCGACAGAAGCTGCAGATAGTCGACCACGAGCAGGTCGAGACCTTTCTGGCGCTTCAGCCGGCGGGCGCGGGCAGCGAGCTGGCCGATGGAAATGCCGCCGGTCTGGTCGATGTAGAAGGGGATCGATTGCATCTGCCGGGCGGCATCCGCGATGCGGTGGAATTCCTGGTCGTTGAGATCGCCGCGGCGGATCCTGTAGCCGGGCACGCCCGATTGCTCGGCGATAATACGTGTGGCGAGCTGTTCGGCCGCCATTTCCAGCGAGAAGAAGCCGACAATGCCGCCATTGGTCGTCTCATTCACACCATCGGGTCGAATGGTGAATTCATAGGCCTTGGCGATGTTGAAGGCGATATTGGTGGCGAGCGCGGTTTTGCCCATGCCCGGACGCCCTGCCACAATGATAAGGTCGGAGCGCTGCAATCCACCCATCTTCTGGTCGAGATCGATCAGGCCGGTTGAAATGCCGGCGAGCTTGCCGTCGCGCTCATAGGCTTTCGCCGCCATATCGACGGCCTGCGTCAGCGCATCGGAGAAGCGCACGAAACCGCCGTCATAGCGGCCCTGTTCGGCGATTGAATAGAGGCGGCGCTCAGCTTCCTCGATCTGTTCGCGCGGCTGCGCATCGACCGGGGAATCGTAGGCGGCATTGACGATTTCCTCACCGATATTGATGAGGTTGCGGCGCACCGCCAGATCGTAAATCGTGCGGCCGTAATCTTCCGCATTGATGACGCTTGTTGCTTCTGCAGCAAGGCGCGCAAGATATTGCGGCACGGTTACGCCGCCCAGATCATGGTCGCCAAGAAAAGTCTTCAACGTAACGGGCGTTGCAACCTTGCCGGCGCGGATGAGCTGCGATGCAATGTCGAAAATGCGGCGGTGCAATTCTTCCGAAAAATGATCGGGCTTGAGAAAATCCGACACGCGGTCGAAAGCATCATTGTTGACGAGCACGGCGCCGATCAGCGCCTGTTCGGCCTCAACATTATGCGGCGGCACGCGATAGGCGGGCGCAGCCGGTTCCGCCGTGACCAGGTTGAAACGGCCAGTATATTGTTCGACGGCTGACATATTGCTCTGCATTTCAAGAATTGCGGGCACGCGATGAAAAGGCTCGATTTGTCTGCAGTAAATTACGCCTGCAGAGCCGGCCGGACAAATAACGAAAAGGCAGATGGAATTTGCCTTGCCACAATTTTGCCTGCGGTTTTCATGGCATTAATGTGGCGCCGTCGCGAGTGCCGGCATGACACATACGCCAAATCCCGACAGAGTTTTCCCGCTACGCACAGCCATGCACATTAAGACTACCGGACTGCTTGACATGCGCGCCGTTTCAGGAAGGGGAGAGCGCGGCTGCAAATTCAATCGCATGGATGCAATCGGCATAAAAAAAGCCCGCGGTTTTTGCCGCGGGCTTTGTCTGGGAGAGAAACGGTTTAGCGGTCGCCGAGGCTGCCGTCCGATTCCGCCAATGCAGCGCCCACTTCAAGGCCGAGATCTTCCATCGTGGTCTCTTCGCGCACGACGAGCATTTCACCCTTGGCTTGGCGTTCGGCTTCTTCAGCCGAGCGGGCGACATTGATCGTCACCTTGACCGAGACTTCAGCATGCAGATGCACGGGGACATTATGCAGGCCGAGTGCCTTGATCGGGGTGGAGAGAACGACCTGATTGCGGTTGACGGATATGCCGCCGGCGATGATCGTTTCGGCAATGTCGCGTGTCGAGACCGAGCCGTAGAGCTGGCCGGTTTCGCCGGCCTGGCGGATGAGGATGAAGCTCTGTCCGTCGAGCTTGTCGCCGACAGCCTGTGCTTCATTCTTCAGCTCAAGATTGCGCGCCTCAAGCTGGGCGCGCTGGCCTTCGAAATGCTTCTTGTTGTTTTCGGTGGCGCGCAATGCCTTGCCGAGCGGCAGCAGGAAATTGCGGGCATAGCCGTCCTTGACGCGGACGACATCGCCCATCTGGCCAAGTTTTGCGACGCGTTCGAGAAGGATCACATGCATAGGTCTACTCCGTAGTTGGTTTCTGTTGGTTTCAGACAGCCGCCGGGGGCGGCTGGGGATGCCTTTTGAGCGGGACGAGACTGTCGAGGAGGCCGATGGCCCCAGCGAGCAGGAGTGGCCAGGCTGTCATGAAGATCAGCACGTAAAGGCCGCAGAGGAGGCCCGTGCGCAGCATATTGTTGCGCAAGTACCCGTGGATCACGGCAAGGCCGTGGAGCGAAAAGGCTGTGGCGAAAGCCGCAACCATGGTTGAGGCGATGAAACGGGGCGTTTCGCCAAGCGTGCTGGCAACGATTGCAGCGCCCAGAATCCAGACGCAATCGCGCGACAGGCGCAGGCGATAGGGCAGATCCGTTTCAACAGCCGGCATCAGTCCCGAAATCCGGGCGATTTTGCCGGCCAGCCAGAGATTGAAGGAGAGCGTGATCACGCCCCAGGCCGCGATCAGGGCCGGCATGGCGAGCACGAGCAGCCGCGAAAATTCGCGCGCCGACATGGAATTGGGAATATTCGACTCGCCGCCGAACAGGCGCCGCACGACAGGCGCCAATTGACGCGCCAGATCGTCGATGCTGGTGGCAATCGCGCCGTCGCGCGCCGCCAGAACAGCAATGGGAACAAGCGCGGTCAGGGCCGCCATAACTGCAATCCAGGTCAGGATCTGACCGCTCGAATAAGCGGGCACTTCGATCTCGTCGCCGCTGTCGGGCAGGCTCACGATGCGACGGCGCGCAGCCACATGGGCAAGCCAGAAAGCCGGAATGCCCAGCGACAAAGCGAAAAAGAGCGAGATCAGCGGATGCAGCGCGATCGAAATCGCAATCGTGCCGACACAGGCAGCAGCAAAGCCAACTGCCGTGCCAAAGCCCAGAGCGGCGATCATGATGGGGAGTGGCCCGACCAGGGCGAGCACCATGGCAATTGTCGTCCCCTTCACCGGAATGAAGAAGAGAAGTGCGGATGCGAGACCCGCGCCGATGGCTATGGCAAGTTTGAACAACATCAGTCGAGCTGTCCCGCTTTTTGCGGTTAGGGCGGATCATCCCCTTGGGGGCGTCACGTCCAGCCTTTCATCCAGACCATTCCGGATGAAACCTCCCCCGGCAGGCCGGGAGAGGCGAAGTTTTGGATCTTACTTGATCACGTAGGGCAGCAGGCCCAGGAAGCGGGCGCGCTTGATGGCCTGAGCCAATTCACGATGCTTCTTGGCGGAAACCGCCGTAATACGCGAGGGAACGATCTTGCCGCGCTCGGAAATGTAGCGCGAGAGCAGACGCGTGTCCTTGAAGTCGATCTTCGGCGCATTCGGGCCCGTGAAGGGGCAGGTCTTGCG
>CANHAW010000272.1 GCA_947458675.1 Beijerinckiaceae bacterium | reverse complement strand
GCGCGTCTGCAGGAGCGCGAGAGCCAGCGCGAAATGCAGGAAGCCATTGCGCGGATCGAAAAGCATCTTGCGACCAATCCCGATGATGGTCGCGGCTGGGATCTTCTGGCGCCGGTCTATATGCGGCTTGGCCGCTATGAGGATTCTGCGCGCGCTTACGGCAATGCCGCGCGCCTTCTCGGCGAGACGGCGGAGCGCCTGTTGGCGCAGGGCGAGTCGCTTGTCTATATCGCGCAGGAACAGGTGACGCCGGAAGCGCTCGCCATTTTCAATCGCGTTCTCGACCTGCACCCCGGTCATCCGGTGGCGCATTTCTATCTTGCTCTGGCGCAGGAACAGAGCGGCGATCGCGCCGGCGCTCTTGTGGCCTATTCCAATCTCTCGCGCGGCACGCAGGCCGATGCGCCCTGGCAGCCGCATGTGCGCTCGCGCATTCTGGCGCTGGGCGGCACGCCGCCCGAACCGGGCTCCGCCGCACCCCCGCCCCAAGCCGCCGATGCTCTGCGCGCTCTGCCCGAAGGCGAACAACGCGCCGCCATCCGCGGCATGGTCGATTCGCTGGCTGCCCGTCTGGAAAAAGACGGTCGCGATGTGGAGGGCTGGCTGCGCCTGCTGCGCTCCTATGCAGTCTTGCAGGAGCCCGAGCTCGCCCGCACTGCGCTCGAAAAGGCGCAAAAGGCGCTGCAGGGCGATGCCGAGGCTCTGCGCCGCATCGATTCCATGGCCGCCGAACTCGGATTGAAGGGGTGACATCATGACCCGCAAGGGCCGCCGCCTCACGTTGATTGCCTCTGCGCTGACCGTCATTGCGATTGCTATCGGACTGGCGCTTTTTGCCTTCCGCGACGGCGTGGTGTTTTTCGTGACGCCTACCGATCTTGCAGCAAAGACGGCGGAGCTGCGGCCCAATGCGCGCGTGCGGATCGGCGGTCTGGTGCAGCCGGGCTCTGTTGAGCGCGGCAGCAATCGCGAAGTCAGCTTCACCGTCACCGACAATCGCACCGATGTGAAAGTCACCTATCAGGGCCTGTTGCCCGATCTGTTCCGCGAGGGGCAGGGCATTGTGGCGGAAGGCATGCTGGTCAATGGCGTGTTCAAGGCTGACAGCGTGCTCGCCAAACATGATGAAAATTACATGCCGCGCGAAGTTGCCGATAGTCTGAAGCAACAGGGCGTCTGGCAACACGGTGGCGAGGGTCCGAAGAAATGATGGGAGCGGCGGCATGATCATCGAGATCGGACATTATGCGCTCGTTCTTGCGCTGGCGCTTTCCATCGTGCAGGCGATTGTGCCGCTTTACGGGACCATCCGGGGCGATGCGGCGCTGATGGCCGTGGCAAGCCCGGCTGCCGTGATGCAATTCCTGCTTGTCGGCCTGTCTTTTGCCGTTCTCACCTATGCCTATGTCGTGTCCGATTTCTCGGTCATGAATGTGTTTGAAAATTCGCATTCGCTGAAGCCGCTGATCTATAAATTTTCGGGCGTGTGGGGCAATCACGAAGGCTCGATGCTTTTGTGGGTGCTGATCCTGGCGCTGTTTGGCGCGACGGTCGCGCTTTTCTCACGCGGCATGCCGGATGATTTGCGCGCCAATGTTCTGGCAGTGCAGAGCTGGGTGTCGGCGGCCTTTCTTCTCTTCGTTCTGCTCACCTCCAATCCTTTCGCACGGATTTTTCCCGCTCCTGTGGAGGGGCGCGATCTCAACCCGCTGCTGCAGGATCCTGGCCTCGCCATTCATCCGCCGCTTCTCTATGTCGGCTATGTCGGCCTTTCGATTGTCTTTTCTTTCGCTGCCGCCGCGCTGATTTCGGGGCGTATCGATTCGGCTTGGGCGCGCTATGTGCGGCCCTGGACGCTGATCGCCTGGATCTTTCTCACTTTGGGCATCGCAATGGGCTCATACTGGGCCTATTACACTTTGGGCTGGGGCGGTTTCTGGTTCTGGGATCCGGTCGAAAATGCCTCCCTCATGCCCTGGCTTTCTGCGACGGCCTTGCTGCATTCGGCAGCGGTGATGGAAAAGCGCGATGCGCTGAAAATCTGGACGATCTTTCTCGCCATTCTGTCTTTCTCGCTGTCGCTGCTCGGCACATTCCTGGTGCGCTCGGGCGTGCTGACATCGGTTCATTCCTTCGCCACCGATCCGCAGCGCGGCGTTGTCATTCTCGGCATTCTGGTTTTCTTCATCGGCGGTTCGCTGGCGCTGTTTGCTTTCCGCGCGGCAGCGCTCAAGCCCGGCGGCATTTTTGCCCCGGTTTCGCGCGAGGGTGCGCTGGTCTTCAACAATCTGCTGCTGACGACATCCTGCGCGACCGTCTTCATCGGCACGCTCTATCCGTTGGCGCTTGAAGCGGTGACGGGAGAAAAAATCTCCGTCGGCGCACCTTTCTTCAATCTCACCTTTGGGCCTTTGTTCATTCCCATCGTCATGGCCATGCCAATCGGCCAGATGCTGGCCTGGAAGCGCGGCGATCTTTTGGGCGCAGCGCAAAGACTGACTTTGGCCAGCGTCATCGGACTGGCTGGCGCGATTGTGCTTTATGCCATGCGGGGAGGCTCAGCCGTTGCTGCCATTCTTGCAGGTCTGGCGGTCTTTCTGATGATCGGTTCTTTTGTCGAAATCTGGGGGCGCATCGGTGCGCGCAACCTGTCTTCGATCTTTGCGCGCGCCGCCGGCCTGCCGCGCTCGGCCTGGGGCACGGCCATAGCCCATGCCGGCGTCGGCATGACCATGTTTGGCCTTGCCGCTGTCTTCTGGGGCACGGAACATATTGTCACGGTGCGGCCGGGGCAGGCGATACAGGTCGGCCCCTATGAGGCCGTGGTACGCTCCATCGAGCCGCGCGAGGGCTCGAATTTTCGTGAGATTGTCGTGCATACGCAGATCCGCGAAAACGGCCGCGTGATCGCCGAGATCGATCCCTCGCGTCGCAGTTTCACCACGCGCACGATGATCCGCACCGAAGCCGGGATCGAGACGATTGGGCTCGGCCAGATCTATATGAATATTGCCGATGTGCGGCCTGACGGCTCCATCGACCTGCGCCTGTATTGGAAGCCCTATGTGGCTTTGATCTGGCTCGGCGCGCTTGTGATGTCATTGGGCGGGCTTGTCTCCCTCTCCGATCGCAGATTGCGCATCGGCATTGCCAAACGCGCCAGCCGCCGGCCTCTGGCGGCGCAAGCGCAACCGGCGGAGTAAGAGACATGCGCTTCGTGCTCGCTCTCTGCCTCGCTTTTGTCCCGCAATTGGCCATGGCTTTGCAGCCGCATGAATTGCTGGCCGACCCGGCGCTTGAATCGCGGGCGCGCAATATTTCGGCCGAGCTGCGTTGCCTCGTCTGCCAGAACCAGTCGATTGACGATTCCGATGCGACACTGGCGCGCGATCTGCGCCAGCTGGTGCGCGAGCGGCTGAAGGCGGGCGACAGCGATGTGCAGGTGCGCCAGTTTCTCGTCCAGCGCTATGGCGATTTCATTCTCCTGAAGCCGCCCTTCAAAATGCAGACTTTGCTTCTCTGGCTGATGCCTGCTGCTGTTCTGCTGGCGGGTGCGGGGACACTTTATGCTCTGGCGCGGCGGCGCCGCAGCGAGAGCCTTGCAGCGGGCCTGTCGCCGGCCGAGCGCAAGCGGCTCGAAGCCTTGCTGCGCGAACGTAGCTGACCTTACGAAATTTTCATCTGCCGGCCATGAGGGCGTAAGCTTCTTTCTG
>CANHAW010000271.1 GCA_947458675.1 Beijerinckiaceae bacterium | reverse complement strand
GGGCGATGCCGCCCATGCAACGCTGCAATCCTATGCGCAGGGCGGCGGCATGGCGGTGGAAGATGCCATTGTGCTGGCCGCGCTGATCGACACATGCAAGGGCGATTTCTCAGCGGCCTTCCAGGCCTTTGAATCCGAGCGCCTGACGCGCACAGCGCGCATCCAGCTGGAATCGCGCCAGCTCTGGACGCATTATTATCATCTGAGCGGCATCGACGCACAGGTGCGCAACGAGCGCGAACGCACACGCACACGCGAAGATGTCTGGCGCTGTCTTGATTGGATTTATGACGGCGCAAAGGTGCCGGGCTAGCGCTGCGGGCGCATGGCGGCGAAATCCGGCGCGCAGATTTTTTGTCCGTTGGGCAGGTTCGCGAGGCAGACTGGCACATTATAGATGTCCTCCAGCCGTTCTTGCTGCATGACATCTGCGACATTGCCCTGTGCGACAATGGCTCCGTTTTTCATCAAGGCCACGCGTGAGGCCAGCGCAAAAGCATGATCGGGGTCATGCGTGGACAAAAGAATCCCCACACCTTGGGCAGCCAAATGACGTATTTCGGCCAGCACACGTGCCTGATTGCCGAAATCGAGACTGGCAGTCGGTTCATCCATGACAATCAGCGCGGCCTGTTGCGCCAATGCCCGTGCAATGCCGACCAATTGCCTTTGTCCGCCCGAGAGGCGTGTCACATCGCGCTCTGCCAGCGCACCTATTCCCAGGCGTTCCAAAGCATGCCGCGCAATGGCCCGGTCTTCCTTTGATGGCGAGGCGAAAGCAGGGCGATGGATCACCCGACCCATCAGCACAATCTCTTCTGCCGTAAAGGGAAAAGCTGACGATTGCATTTGCGGCACATAGGCCAGAGTGCGGGCGATTTCGGCGCGCGACAAAGCAGCTATGTCAGTGCCGCGCAGACGCACCGTTCCGCCCTGCGCAGGCAAGAGGCCGAGAAGCGTCTTGAACAAAGTCGTTTTGCCGCATCCGTTGGGGCCGAGCAGGCAGAATACTTCGCCCGCCTGAAGTTCCAGATTGAGATCGCGGCCGACAGAGCGGCTTGCATAGCCGATGGCCAGATCATCCGCGCTGAGCAGTCTGTCAGGCTGCATCGTTGCGCCCCCGCCACAAGAGCCAGATGAAGAAAGGCGCGCCGACAATGGCTGTCAGAATGCCGATGGGCGTTTCAATCCGCGCCAAAGAGCGTGCCAGTGTATCGACCAGAACGAGATAGCCGCCGCCCAAAGCAAGAGACATAGGCAAAAGCCGGCTGAAAGCGGGGCCGACCAGCATGCGGGCAATATGGGGAATGACGAGGCCAACCCAGCCGATCACACCGGCGAGCGCTACAACGCTTGCGGTCATCAGAGTTGCGCAGGCAATGACAAGCGCTCGCAAAGCTCCGGCAGGCAATCCGAGTGCGCGCGCCTCTTCATCGCCTGTCGAGAGAACATCGATACGCCAACGCAAGAGGATGAGCGGCACCAGGCCGAGAGCAACGGCGGGCAGAATGGCAAGGGCATCGTTCTGGCGAATAGAGGAAAGCGAGCCGAGCAACCAGAAGGTGATGGCAGGCAATTGGTCATAAGGATCGGCAAGGATTTTGATGAGCGAAATGGCAGCGCCGGCAAGCGCGCCGACCACCACGCCGCCGAGCACAAGCACAAGAACAGGATCGCGGCCGCGTATGCTGGTTGCGATCAGCGCAACCACGGCGACAGTCGCCAGCCCGCCTGCAAAGGCAAAGAGTTGAATAAAGAAGATGGGAAGGCTGAGAAAAATTCCAAAGACGGCGCCAAGTCCCGCTCCCGCCGAGACGCCGAGCACATCGGGCGAGACCAGCGGATTGCGAAACAATGTCTGATAGGCCGCGCCGGACGCTGCCAGCGCCGCGCCGATGAGCAATCCGGCCAGTACCCGCGGCGCGCGAATGGTCATCAGCACTCGTTCCTGCATATCGCCGGGCTCTTGCCCGGAGACGAGGCGTGCGAGGCTGCGAAAAATAGCTTCTGTTGTGACAGGATAGGCGCCGACCGTGAGCGCAAAGCCAGCAATGGCCGAAGACGCGCAGAGCGCGAGCAGGATCAGCCAGCGGGCGCGGCGATGCGCAGGTGAGAGAACGGATGTCATCGCGGCCGAACAAGCGCTGGCGGGCGACCGTCAGCCCATGCGAGCAAATTCGAAAGCTGCGCTTCGCTCATGTCCACTTGATAGAAGAGGCGGTAGAAGCGTCGTGCTTCATCGGCTATGTCGAGCGGGAAATCTGCCCCGTGCAAAACATGCGCAAGCCATGCCAGACCGATGAGACGGTTCAGGGAGGGTGGGCGGTCAATCCAGCCGAAGGGCGCGGTCGGCGCCAGATAGACGCGGCCCTCGCGGACTGCGCGGATATTTTGCCACAGCGGATCTTTCTTTTGTGCAAGATTTGCGAAGAAAATCCGGTCCCATGTGATGACGATATTGGGATCCCAAAGCAGCAATTGTTCGGGCGAGATATTGGCAATACCGCGCCGTCCGTCATTCGACACAGCGACATTCTGGCCGCCTGCGCGTTCGATGATTTCGGTATTGATGGAGCCTTTGAGCCCTGTTTCCAATCCGTTCGGGCCGCGCGCCAGATAAACACGCGGGCGCTGGCTTTCGGGTTTTGTGGCAAGCAGTTTGTCGACGCGGGTAAAGAGGTTTTCGGCATAGGCTGCGAGCTCTTCGGCACGTGCGCGCGCGTCGAGCAAATCGCCCAACATGCGCAAGGCTTTCGGCGTCGATTCAAAGCGGCCGTCAATCAAGGCATAAGAAATGCGACTGCGCTCCTGCACGCGTTCGGCCAGCGAGACATAAGTGTCCCGCACCGAGCCGAAATCGATAATGAGATCGGGTGCGGCACGCAGCAGGTTTTCGAGGTTGAGCGTGTCGCCACGTCCGGTAATCAGCCCAACCTCCGGCAGATCGCGTGCGACCGGGGCAATATAGGGACGCTCTTCCGGATAGGGTGGGCGCGGCCAGCCGGCCAGGACATCGGGACGCAAAGAATAAATGGCTATGGCCGCTGGTCCACCTGCGCCGAATACTTTTTGAATGCGGTCGGGTATCTGGATGCGACGTCCCGCAGAATCGACAAAATCCCGCGCCGCGCGCGCCGGAAAAGGCAGAGCGGAAAGTGCTGCTGTAGCAAGGAGCTTGCGGCGGGTGGTGATCATCTCGTCACTCTGGCGCGGTCGGAGCCGCCCGGCAAGGCGTGGTGGACTAAAAAACTCGTCATCATAAGAATGGCGGGCCGGGGCCCGCCACTGGATTGCTTTGTCGCTTTGCGCCTCGCAATGACGAGGGCGGCGTGTCTTACTTGCGTGGTGCCGGGATCTGGATCAGCTCCGCAAGCTGTTCCTTGGTCAGGACGGCATTGGCGAATTTGAAGGCCACTGCATCCTGCACGATCTTGTCGAGGCCGATGATCTTGTCTGGCTCAATGGCTGAGCGGGCGAAAAAATCATCGCGGGTGCGCCGTGCCAGTTCGGGCGAAATATTGATCCATTCGGCATAGACCTTGAGCCCGTCGGGATGGGTGTACATGAAGTCCACCGTTTCGCGATAGGCCTGCACGAAACGCTCAAGCGCGTCTTTCTTGTTTTTCAGGCGGTCCGTATTGGTCGCCAGCACGCGCACGGTCTGTTCTTTCAAAGACGTGTCATTGCCGGTGGCGAGCACGCGGATTTTTTTC
>CANHAW010000270.1 GCA_947458675.1 Beijerinckiaceae bacterium | reverse complement strand
TGTGGCGGCGGGATGATTTCATCCTCCGCCGCACAAAGGAGGAAGGCGGGCGCGCGAATGTCGCTCAGGCCGCAGGCCCGGCCCAGAACCGGAAAACTGCCGGCAGCAAGACGATTTTCTCGGAAAACCCATTCGCAGGACTGGAGGAAATAGACGCCCGGCAGATCGACCGCCCAGGCATGCCAGTCATTGGCGCGCGCGATCAGCGCGGCGCAGGCTTTGCTCTGCAGAGCTTCATGCGCATCGAATGGATGGTTGAACCGGCTGCCCCAGATCGACAAAGCGAGTTTGCCCAGAAGACGCCCGCCGCCCGCGCGCAGCATTTGCGCCAGCATGACCGGGGGCACAACGGCCAGAGATTGCGTAATTTGAGAAGGGGCTGCCTGCGTATCGAGCGGCGCTCCGGCAAGGACGAGGGCACGAACTTTTTCCGGAAAACGCGCTGCATAAGCGGCCGCCAGCCAGCCGCCCTGGCAAATGCCGACAAGCGCGGCCGCGCCGCCAAGATCGTCGATCGCGACATTCAGATCGCTGAAATAACGATCGACCCCGAAATTGGCCATGTCGCGCGTGGCCGATTTCCAGCGGGTCAGGGCAATCGGGCCTGAACATGTTTCAGCCAGAACCGCGGCCAGCGAATGGCCATGGGCGAAATCGGCGATGGATGAATCGTGCAGCGCGAAAGGACCGACAATCAGCACCGGCACGCCGCCATCGGCAGCACGGGGCCATTCCTGCAGATGCATGGTTGGAAGATCGAGGCGCAGCGCCGTCAGATGCGCGAGAGCCGGAGGCTGGGCATCCGGCGCGGAGAAAAACGACATCCACAGGCCGACCGGGTCTTCCATGACGTTTCCTCCGGATGTTTGCCGGCGCTCAAGAGCAGCGCCGGCAGTCTCAAGATGAGATCAGGGAGGGCCGGCGCCCCAGCTCTGGCGCTGGCAGATCCAACCGACAAAACACTGACGATTGTCCGCCGCCGGAACCCAGACCGGAACCGTGGTTTCTTCTTTCGCGCAGAAACCCTGACTGACGACATAGCGGTCGAAAACAAGTGGGCCGGAATTCATGACAATGGCGCCGCTGCGCTGCACCAATTCCGCCGAAGCTGCACAGCTCATGCGCATCGTGTCGGGCCGGCTCTGCGCCAGAGCCGCATTCCCGCCAGCCAGCACCATGACCGCGGCAGCAAATGAGATGATGTTCGCTTTCACCATCGTTGAGACCTCCGTTACGGCCATAAACTATCCTACCCCATGGGTAGATCATGAAACCGGCCGCGAGACGGAATCAAGTTCATGTCAATCCAATTGCGCCCGCATGTGGCGAAAACAGGCCCGCAGGGCCGATTGCGCAACCTGAAGCGAGTCCGCATCGGCACCCCGCCCGGCGAGGCCGGCTGCCGTTTGCAGGATCATTTCCTCAAGAGCATTGGCCCAAGGACCATTTTCGAAATTGCGCAATGCGGCAATTTCATCGAGCGCGACTTCAAGTGCACCAACCAGAACTTGCGTCAGAGGACGCAATGATTGTTCGCTGGCGCCGGCAATTGGATTCTGACCCATTCTGACCCGCTTTAAAGGCCCCCTGAAAATGATGACGCAATTTCCAGAAAACGCAAAAAGCTTTTTTAAGGTTCAGACTTAATGAATAGAACCAAAGCTGTGCAGTGACTCATCAAAGCGGCTTTGTATCGGGCTCAGTCTCTTCGATCGTTTCGCTGACATCCTCGACCGAGGCACCCTGTCCAATGCGGATCGAAATGTCGCGCAATCGGATCAATTGCTGGACGATGGTCGGCACATGATCGAGCCCCTCCATCAGCCGCCAGACATAGACAAGGATGGCGAAGATGTCGCCGGTATCGGTGTCGGGCAGAACGGTCGTGCGCATGAGGATGGCAACGAAAACGAGGATCGAAAGAACTTCGATGATTGTCCAATTATAGGCAGCCGCATCCGAGAGTTTCACACGCCAATTGCGCACGGCCGTGAAATGGCTGCGAACCTCGTGGCGATCATGGCGCTCGATAAAGTCGACTTCCTTTTCAAGCTGATCGTTCAATTCGCGATTGAGCCGCGCCGAGACGCGCACATAGACGCGGTTGACCAAATAGACGGGGATGAACAACAGGGCCGCAATCGCGCCAATGGTGAAATCGTACCAGAACAGAATGATCGCCGAGCCGAATATGTGGATGAGCGAGGTGATGACAACCGGGACATCCGTTTCAAAGAAAGAAACGAATTCGCGCGACATGGCTGAGCGTGCCGCCACCGAGGTCGCCTCGATCCCGGCCTTGCGCTGGCGCACGATCGTGTCCTCGACAATATCATTGTAGACCTGCGTATAGATGCGCGTGTCGTACATCTGGCGAAAACAGCCAATGGCCGCGCGCGCCGCCCAGGCGATGACAATGGGCATGGCCAATTGGAAATCGCGCGAGATCAATCCATCGATCGCAAGGCCCGTCGCCCAGGGGTAGGAAAGCTCCAGCAAGTCCTCTAAGAAGGTCAGCGCGTAAGTGAGTCCGATTTTCCATCTGTACGGCCGCACGGCATCGAGTGCCGTTTTGGGGCGGGGCTTCTCGGGAAGCTTTTTCTTGTACAGCATGGATTTAGCTCGAAATCTGCAAGTCGCGACAATATGGCGGGCTTGCCCGTTTCTTGCCGCAATTGCGACCGACAAGGTCGCCTGGATGATTCATTAGGGCAGTTTGGTCATACCCGAAAGGGTGCACACATGACCAAAAGGCAAAGGCAGTGAATGCCTTTTCCGCCCGCGAGACGACAGATTACTGCCCCGATGGCCGCATCTGTCGTTCTCTGAGGAGATGGAATGGTACGCCTTTATGGTCGCAGTCGCACGGTCGCACATATTGCGGTCCTCGCCCTGCTGCTCACGCCCATCGCCGCACAAGCTGATTATGTGCCGCTTCCGCCCGATCTGAAAGCTCTCAAACAAGCGCATGCAAAAGCGCAGGCGCGAGAGGCTGCACGCTTGTCTGCTGCAGCGACCGAGGAGACGGCACAGGACATAGAGACACCTGTTGCAGCTGCGCCCAAGCTTGTTGCGGCCCGCGTTCCCCTGCCCCCGGTACGTCCGCGCAATCTCGATTCCGTTGCCGAAGAGATCGAGAGCGAGGCGGATGAAGCGCAAACCTCCATCGTCGAACAGACGCCCCCAGACCTTCCCGCAGGACGCGCCGGGATCCATGCACTCGTCACCGAATATGCAGCCCGTCACGGCGTACCCCAGCGCCTCGCCCATCGTATTGTCATGCGCGAAAGTCGCTACAATCCGGGCCTGAAAGGCTCGGGCGCGCATTATGGCCTCATGCAGATCAGCCTGCCGACGGCCCGGCATATGGGCTATAGCGGTACTGCAACTGGTCTTTTCGATCCGCGCACCAATCTTTCTTACGCCATGCCCTATCTCGCCAATGCCTGGCTCATTTCAGGTGGCAATGAGGGGCGCGCCGTCTCGCTCTATTCACGCGGCTATTATTTTGAGGCCAAGCGTCTCGGCTTGCTGAAAAGCCTGCGCAACGCCAGCAGCCCTCCCGTTGTGCCTATCGAAGTGGCGGAAGCCGAAGCGAAAGCGAAGCGCTGATCGGGCAAGTGTCGTGTGGACATGAGATGCGTGAGGCGAGCCCTTGAGATTTGCTCGTGCTAGACTTGCGTTCCATGCCCCCCACAGCGTCGAGAGCCGATGCGCC
>CANHAW010000269.1 GCA_947458675.1 Beijerinckiaceae bacterium | reverse complement strand
GATGAGCGCCTGTCGCGCGCGCAACGGGAAGAATTATCGGCCACCAATGTGGTGCGTGCGAACGGGCTTGATGTCGATCCGGCAAAATGGACGCAGCAACATATGTCACTGATCAGGCTTGCTGCGCAGGATCGTCGTGTTGAGCGCGTTTTCGTCAATCCGGCGATCAAGCAAGCCATTTGTCGCGAGGCCAAAGGCGATCGGGCATGGCTCAATAAAGTACGCCCATTCTACGGGCACAATTATCATTTCCATATCCGTCTCGCCTGCCCTGCAAGCGAGGCGTCATGCCGGGCTCAGGATGGCATTCCGCCCGGCGATGGATGCGATGCTTCGCTTGCCTGGTGGTTTACGGATGAGGCGCTCAATCCCAAACCCGTGTCGCCGGAAAAACGGCCCAAGCCCGTGACGCTGGCGCAATTGCCGCAGGAATGCCGCGCCGTGCTCGATGCGCCCTGAGATCAGGCTTTTTCTTTGCTTTTTTTGCCATTGCTATAGGCCTCGCCCGAGACCTTATCCGTCCAGGCCAGAATAATGCCCGACACAACGAAGACCATGTGGATGACAACGAGCCACATCAATTCGCGGTCGCTCATATTCTTCAAATCCATGAAGCTTTTGAGCAATTGAATTGCTGAAATGGCGACGATCGACGACAGCAGTTTCAGCTTCAGGGCAGTGAAATCGATTTTGCCCATCCATTCGGGCCAATCGGGGTGTGCGGTCTCATCGATCTTGGAGACGAAATTTTCATAGCCGGAGAAAATGACGATCACGATCAGCGAGCCGGTGAGCGTCAGATCGATAATCGCCAGCACGCCGAGGATGACATCGGTTTCGCTGGCCGTGAAAATGCTCGTGCTGAAGTGCCAGACTTCCTGCATGGCCTTGACCAGCAGCCCTGCCAGACAGGCAACCAGAGCCACATAAAAGGGCGCCAGCAGCCATCTGCTTGCAAACAGGAATTTCTCGAGAAGTCTTTCCATTGAGGGCTCAACCTGCAGTCGTGTCAGTTCCGATGGGGCAAGTAACGCCGGTGCCGCCAAGGCCGCAATAGCCGCCGGGGTTTTTTGCCAGATATTGTTGGTGATAGGCCTCGGCATAATAAAAGGTCGGCGCGTCGAGAATTTCCGTCGTGATTGGCCCATAGCCTTTTTGAGCGAGTGCTTTGCCGAATGCAGCCGCACTCGCCTGCGCAGCATTGCGACGTTCCTCGCCGCTCACATAAATGCCAGAGCGATATTGTGTGCCGACATCATTGCCTTGCCGCATGCCCTGCGTCGGGTCGTGATTTTCCCAAAACATCTTCAGCAATTCCGGGAAGGCCGTCACTTTCGGATCGTAGACGACGAGCACCACCTCATTATGTCCGGTCAGGCCTGAGCAGGCTTCTTCATAGGTCGGATTGGGCGTGGCGCCTGCGGCATAGCCGACGCCGGTCAACCAGATCCTGTCCTTGCCCATTTGCCAGAATTTGCGCTCGGCCCCCCAGAAACAGCCCATGCCAAACAGAACCGTTTCAAAGCCCTCCGGGAAGGGCGGTTTCAGCGCACGTCCTGTGACGAAATGTTTTTCCGCTGTGGGGATGGGATCGGGGCGTCCGGGCAGAGCTTCGCCGGTGCGGGGCATGGCCGTGCGTTTCAGAAATGAGAACATGGAGATCCGTCCAGCGAGTGATCGATGCTTGATAATCTAGGTCGGCACGGCCCGCTTGGCCATTGCCCGGTCAGGATCGGCTCGAATAACCGATCACGGCCTTCGGCGGTCGGGCGATGCTGAGGAGAAGACATCCCAGCATCGTCAGGCCGAGGCAGGCTGGCAGTTTTAAGGCTGCCAGCAAGACGGGGTCCCAGGCCCAGGGATGAAGTTTTTCGGCCCAGAGCCGCAAGCCCACCATGGCATGGGGGGCCAGCAGTGTGCCCAGTTCGAAAATGTCCAGAATGGCAAGTCGTCTGGTTGCAATCGACCGCGTCCCGTCGAGCACAAACGCGGCAAAACCGCCGGCCAGAAAAAAGAGAGCTGCCCCGCGCAGTAGAAAGCGAATCATTCAACGACCGATGCCAAGAGCGATTTTCTTCATTATTTCTGAGGGATCGCCTGCAATTTGTCGATCAGCCGTCCGGCCGCATCGATGCAATTGTTCAGCGGCTCGCCCGCCGGGCAGCGGATGCTAAGGGCGGAATCGCCGCGCCTCAGATAAAAGCGGGCGCCCATGGCCTGATGTTCGCGCATCAATTGCATCATGGCAGGGCCCATCGGCATGCCGGCGCCAAGCCCTCCTGGGCGGCTCTCCATTCTTTTGCTTCCGCGGCCAGCGCCGCCTGCATCCTCATCGTCATCGTCGAGATCCTGGCGGCTTGTGTCGCGCCCGTAGGGGCGTCCTCGATCTGAATGCCAGTCGTGCCGCATCTGCGTCCCCGGTTTGGCCGTCTCGGTCGATGAGGTGGCGGGGCTCGGCTCGGGGCTTGGCGTGGGGCTTGGCCCAGATGTCTGGCCCAGAGCGGTGGAAGCGAGGGCCGTCGCGCCCAAAAGCGCATATGCCAGAGCGAGCGGGGTGGTTTTCATGAAATCCTCCGGAGGTTGCATGACCAAACTCGCCCTCCGGCGGGCAGGTTCCCGCGTCCAGGAACATGCTGGCCGGCCGGGGGATGATTATTTCGGCAGCATCCTTGCGCCGCCGGCGCGCCTGACTATAGTGCGCGCTCGCTCGCGCAACGGCTCAGCCCGCGGCAAACAGCAAGCGAAGGATGTGCGTGCGCCTTAAAGCACGCATGCGGA
Organism: Beijerinckiaceae bacterium; assembly: GCA_947458675.1. Taxonomy (GTDB): domain Bacteria; phylum Pseudomonadota; class Alphaproteobacteria; order Rhizobiales; family Beijerinckiaceae; genus Terripilifer. The sequence goes on along the minus strand of CANHAW010000269.1, from coordinate 950 downwards.
GGGGTGTGCCTGAGTGGCTGAAGGCGCACAGGCCGCCTCTGGCGGCCGTTCTTGACGGAAAGGTTTGCGTGCGCCTTAAAGCACGCATGCGGAGGGGTGGCCGAGTGGCTGAAGGCGCACGCCTGGAAAGTGTGTATGCGGGAAACCGTATCGCGGGTTCGAATCCCGCCCCCTCCGCCAGTCTTTAGTCTCCCGCACCCACTCCGGGTTCCCCTTTTCCGCGTTCGGCATGTGCGCGTGGTTTCAGCGACTTATCCGCGGGCCTCTTTTTGACCTTCAGGCAGAGACGCTTTCGGGGCCTCTTTCGGACCAATTTGCCCCGACTTTCTCAGGGGTGATTTTTGGCAGTACGGAAGTCTCTGACTGCCCGCTAGGCAGTCGCCCATTTTGGCGCTTATTGAGCGTTCCACTACGGAACGACCGCGCAAGCTTGAGCGAACAGATTTGGCTTGATGGGTTTAGGTCTGCGCAAATCCGAGCGCGATGCGCTGCTCCTGCCAGCCAAGCGGATAGCGCGTGTCCTTCATCAGCTTGTTGGCTGAGAGTTCGGCAGGTTGTCGCCCGTCAAAGATAGCATCGACTATATCAGGCGCGAGATAATTGAGACGCATCAAACGTGTCGCATAGGAGGGCGTCATATTCTGTGATGACGCGAGTTCTTCGATGGATGCGCTTCCCGATTGTTCGATGGCCGATTGTAGGGCGCGTGCGCGTTGCAGCAGCCGGATCAGAGATTGGTCGGGCGATACATAATCAGCCGCCCCTGGAATTATAAATCTAAGCTCCTTGCCTGTCCGCTTCAGTGTTGCTGGGATTAAGAGGGTTATCTTGTTGTCTGCTGCATTATCGTCATGGTCTGTCGATGCAGCTTTATTGCCGAAGATGGCTTGGGCCAGTGCTTCACTGCTGAGTTGGATCTCGACGTGGTCACGATGGATCTGAACGCGTAT
>CANHAW010000268.1 GCA_947458675.1 Beijerinckiaceae bacterium | reverse complement strand
TGAAGAGCCAGCTTGGCAATCCGGTCTGGCACATTCACTCAAGCCATCCGCCTGCACCCGAAGTGCTCCAGCAGGCCGGCATTGAAGGCGCTGGCGCGTCGATCTCTTTTGGCATGCTGCTCAATCTGGCGGCTGTGGCCAATAGCGAAGATCCGGCTGTTCTCTGGGGCTTTTTGCGCCGCTATGCACCGGGTGTCTCGCCTGCCACCCATCCGCGCCTCGATGCGCTGGTCGGTTATGCCGTTGCTTATTTCCGCGATTTTGTCCGGCCCGCCAAAAACTATCGTCTGGCCGATGAGGTGGAGCGCGAGGCCCTGCAAAGTCTCGATGCCATGCTCGCAGGTCTGCCGGAGGGTGCCAGCGCAGAAGATATCCAGACCGCGCTTTACGATGTGGCTCGCCCGATCCCGCGCTATCAGGATCTCAAGGCAAAAAATGCAACGCCCGAGCGCCCCGGCGTGTCGAATGAATGGTTCAACATGCTCTATCAGGTGCTGCTGGGCGAAGATCGCGGCCCGCGTTTTGGATCTTTCGTGGCGCTCTATGGCGTGAAGGAAACGCGGTCGCTGATCGCCAATGCTTTGTCAGGCGCGCTGAAGGAAAAGCACGAAGCGTTTTTGGCGGGGCGGAAGTAAGCGCAACCATCTTGCGCGCCCTTCTCCCGCTTTCGCAGGAGAAGGGGGGGGGCGAAAGCAAGCACAACAAGCGAGCGCATCAATCCTCAGCTCACTGGCTCGACCAGATAATGCGCGCCATCCAATCGATTTTATCGGCGGAGAGCGTGCGGTCGGCGTGTTCGATATTGATCGATTTCAGCTCGATGACATTTTCCGTGCGCCGCTTCAGTTCTTTGGCCAGAACTTCGCCGTCTTTCGTCTTGACCACGACGCGGTCGCCGCGCCGGACGGATGCATTGGGCGAGACGATGATCACATCGCCGTCGCGATACAGCGGCAGCATGGAATCGCCTGAGATTTCGAGCGCATAGGCATTGGGGTCGGGCGTTTCGGGAAAGGCCACCTCATCCCAGCCCGCGCCGGTTGGAAAGCCGCCATCGTCGAAAAAGCCACCCGCACCGGCCTGGGCCATGCCGATCAGGGGAATGGTCCGGCGCCCGCCCGAAGGGCCGCTGGCATCGAGAAAGCTCATGAACTCGTCAATGGAGGCCCCAGTCGCCTCAAGAACTTTGGCAATGCTCTCGGTCGAGGGCCAGCGCAGCCGCCCGTCGGGCGTCTGTCGCTTGGATTTGTTGAATGTCGTGGCGTCCAGCCCCGCCTTGCGGGCGAGCCCGGAGGGCGTCATGCCATAGCGCGTCGCCAGGGAATCGATGGCGGACCAGACCTGCGCATGGGAGAGCATCGCGACCTCCAATCCAGAACATGATATTGTTCCTATAAGAGAGGCATATATACCTGTTTCACGGAGGAGACAAGATGTTTCACAGGTCCAAAATGCTGGGCAAAGGCGATTCAAGCCTTATCTAAAGTCGAAATGGCCCTTTCCGACTTTCTCACCCTGACGCCCGCCGGCCTCTATTGTCCGCAGGCAGACGTCCATATCGATCCCGTGCGGGCGGTGCCGCGGGCGCTCATCACCCATGGCCATTCCGACCATGCCCGCTCAGGTCATGGTGCGGTTCTGGCTACGCCCGAGACGCTGGACATTATGGCGTTGCGCTATGGCGAGAATTTCTGCGCGACGCGCCAGGCTGTTTCCTATGGCCAGAGCATCGGCCTTTCGGGTCTTGATGTGAGCTTTCATCCAGCCGGCCATGTGCTCGGCTCCGCGCAAATCCGCTTGCGCGGACCATCGGGCTGCGTGGTTGTTTCGGGCGATTATAAACGCGCGCGCGATCCGACCTGCGCGGGTTTCGAATTGCTCAAATGCGATGCCTTTGTCACCGAGGCGACATTCGGCCTGCCGGTTTTCCGCCATGCAGATGCCAGTGCCGAAGTCGCGCGGCTGGTGGCCTCCTGCAGTCTTTTTCCAGATCGCGCGCATCTTGTGGGCGCCTATTCGCTCGGCAAAGCACAGCGTGTCATCAAACTCATCCGTGAGGCGGGCTGGGATCGTCCGATCTGGATTCACGGTGCGATGGAAAAGGTCACGCAATTCTATCAGGCTCAGGGCGTCGATCTGGGTGACATTCGCAAAGTCATGGCGGCAGATCGGGGCAAGCTCGGCGGCGAGATTATTATCTGTCCGCCATCGGCGCTCAATGATCTGTGGTCGCGCAAATTTCCCGATCCTGTCACGGCCTTTGCTTCGGGCTGGATGCGTGTGCGCGCGCGTGCGCGCCAGCGTGGCGTCGAACTGCCTATGGTGATTTCCGATCATGTCGATTGGGATGAGCTTTGCCAAACCTGCGTTGAAGTGGGTGCCTCAGAAATATGGGTCACGCATGGCGCGGAAGATGCCATTGTCCATTGGTGCCGAATGCGCGGGATCGAGGCGCAGCCCTTGCACATGATCGGCTATGGCGATGAGGAAGCCATGGATGCCTCGCAGGAGGAAGCGTGAATATTTTCGCGCAGCTTCTCGACCGGCTCGCCTATGAGCCCTCGCGCAATAACAAGCTGCGCCTGCTCGCCGATTATTTTCGCAAGACGCCAGATCCCGAACGGGGCCTGGCGCTCGCTGCCATGACGGGCACTCTGGTTTTCGCTCATGCCAAGCCGGCCATCATTCGCGCTCTGATTGCTGAACGCACCGATCCGGTTCTGTTCGAAATGTCCTATGATTTTGTGGGCGATCTGTCGGAAACCGTCGCCCTCATGTGGCCCGCGCCCGAACAGGATCGGCGCAATATGCCGCCTCCGACATTGGCGGAAGTCGTGCATGGATTGCAGCATGCAGACAAAAGCGAATTGCCTTTGCTGCTTGCAAGCTGGCTTGATCAACTCGATGAAACAGGACGCTGGGCGCTTTTAAAACTCATCACCGGTGCGCTGCGCATCGGTGTTTCAGCGCGGCTGGCGAAAACGGCCGTTGCATCGCTTGGTCATTTCGAGGCCAACGAGATTGAGGATGTCTGGCACGGGCTGGCCCCGCCTTACATCGATCTGTTTGCCTGGGTCGAGGGTCGTGAACCCAAACCGCAAACGCGCAATCCGGTGCCTTTCCGCACGCCCATGCTGGCTCATGCGCTGGATGAGGCCGATTTCGAAAAACTGGATCCAGCAGATTTCGTCGCCGAATGGAAATGGGATGGCATTCGCGTTCAGGCTGTTGTGGGCGCGGATGAGGCAGGCCAGCGCGTCCAGCGTCTTTATTCGCGCACAGGCGAAGATATTTCGGCAAGCTTTCCCGATCTTGTTGCCATGCTGGACGATGCGCATTTTGGCGATGTCGCTTTCGATGGCGAATTGCTGATCATGCGAGATGGGCTGGTTGAGCCTTTTGCTGTCTTGCAGCAGCGGCTCAATCGAAAAACCGTCTCAGCCAAACTTGTCGCAGAATTTCCGGCTCATATCCGCCTCTATGATCTGCTTGGCGAGAATGGCGAAGATTTGCGCGGGCTGGGCTTTGCGCAGCGGCGCGAACGCCTGGCATCTTTCGTCGCGCGCATCGGCCATCAGCGCATCGATCTCTCGCCGCAGGTGGATTTCGCCAATTGGGAGCAATTGGCGCAAGCGCGCAGCAATCCCCAAAATGCTGGCGCCGGCAAGGATGCAGAAGCGATTGAAGGCATTATGCTGAAGCGGCGCGACAGCATTTATGTGCCGGGTCGCCCGAAGGGTCTCT
>CANHAW010000267.1 GCA_947458675.1 Beijerinckiaceae bacterium | reverse complement strand
TTCCCTATAAGCTCGTGACCATTGTCTCGGGCCTGCTGGAATATCATTTCGCCATGTTCGTACTGCTGTCGTTCATCACGCGCGGCGCACGCTTCTTTCTGCTGGCGGGCCTGCTCCATCAATTCGGCGGGCCGATCAAAATCCTGCTTGAGAAACATTTCACCACCTTCATCCTGCTTGTCCTCGCCTTTATTGTCGGCGGCTTCTGGCTGGCCGGGAAAATGTTCTGATGCCATTGCTCACATTACAACGCGCCGCTCTTGCCATTCTGTTCCTCGCCTTTGCGACGATTTCAGGCGCGTGGATTTTCGAATTTGTCGGCTATGCGCCCTGCGATCTGTGTCTGAAACAACGTTTCGCCTATTATTTCGGCGTGCCGCTCGCCGGATTAACAGCTGTAAGCGCGCGGAACTTTCCATCCGCAGCGCGCGCCGGTCTTTGGCTTCTTACTTTGGTCTTTGCAGGCAGCGCTGTTTTCGGCGCCTATCATGCCGGCGTCGAATGGGGTTTTTGGCCTGGCCCCACCGGCTGCACGGGATCTGCTGCCAGCGTCGGCAGCATGGATGATTTCATGAAGCAATTGCAGAATGTGCAGATCGTACGCTGCGATGAAGTGGCGCTGCGCATTCTTGGCCTGTCGCTGGCGGGATGGAATGCCGTCATCTCGATCGCGATGAGCGCGCTGGCAATTTTTGGCGCGCGCGCGAAGGCCTAAGCCTCGTCGTCGAGCGCCAGACGCGCACGAGCGCGCAGCTTTTCGGTCTCGCTCTTCAATTGTCCGCAGGCCGCCAGAATATCGCGCCCGCGCGGTGTGCGCACGGGGCTCGCATAACCGGCATTGAAGACAATGTCGGAAAATGTCTCGATCGTCTCCCAATCGGAACATTCATATTGCGTGCCGGGCCAGGGATTGAACGGGATGAGATTGATCTTTGCCGGAATGCCTTTCAGCAGACGCACCAGCTGGCGCGCTTCGGCGGGTGAATCATTCACGCCTTTCAGCATCACATATTCAAAGGTAATGCGCCGCGCATTCGACAGACCCGGATAATTGCGGCAGGCCTCAAGCAGATCGGCAATCGGATATTTTTTATTCAGCGGAACGAGCTTGTTGCGCAGCTCGTCATTGGTTGCATGCAGTGAAATGGCGAGCATTGTGCCGGCAGCATCGCCCAAGGGCGCAATCTGCGGCACGACGCCCGATGTCGATACAGTGATGCGCCGCTTGGAGAGCGACAGGCCATCGCCATCGGTGAGCACGCCAATGGCATCTGTCACATCGTCGAAATTATAGAGCGGCTCGCCCATGCCCATGAAGACAATATTGGAGACGGGCCGCACGCCCTCGCCCGATGGAATGAGCCCATCATCGTCCGGGCGCGTCTGGCCGGGGAAATCGCCCAGCATGTCGCGCGCCACGACAAGCTGCTGCACGATTTCCTGCGCGGAAAGATTGCGCACGAGTTTCTGCGTGCCCGTATGACAGAAAGTGCAGGTGAGCGTGCAGCCGACCTGGCTCGAAATGCAAAGCGTGCCGCGATCGCTCTCGGGAATATAGACGCATTCGATTTCCGCGCCCTTGTCCTTCGCATCGACGGGGGGCATGCGGATGAGCCATTTGCGCGTGCCATCCTGCGACAATTGCGCAGCAACCACTTGCGGGCGCGCCAGCGTAAAATGTTCAGCCAATTTGGCGCGCAGCACTTTTGACACATTCAGCATGGCGTCGAACGAGGTCGCGCCGTGGAAATAGATCCAGTGCCAGAGCTGGCCAACCCGCATGCGCCGCTCGCGCTCGGGCACGCCGACAGCACCCAGCGCATCGGAGAGCTGCGCGCGCGTCAGGCCCACGAGAGAAGGCTTGGCCGCCGGATCGAATATGGCAGATGTCATGTCCATGGACGGGCCTTTAGCAGTTTCGCGCCGTCATTGCGAGGAGGTCGAAGCAATCCAGAGGTCGCAACGCAGCTTTCTGGATTGCCGCGTTACACTTTTCGCTCCACCGCCCCCAGCGCATCGGCCAGCCGCGCCTTGGCGCTGCCCGGCGCCAGCGGTTTTTGCTGGCTCTCGTGCGGCGCCCAGCCCGACAGCCAGACGAATTCGAAAGTCGCCCGCAGGCGCCCATCCGCATCGGCAAAGCGCGTCTGGTAGATTTCGGCCGCGCGCATGAGCACGGCTCGGCGCAAAGGCCGGCGGTCGCGTGACATGAGCACATTGGTCGCGCCCATGGCCCGCAGGTCGGCGAGCAGACCGAAGATCGAGGCATAGCGGACAATCAGCACATCGGCATCGGTGACCGGCAGAGCAAAGCCTGCCCGCTGCAAAAGGCCGCCCATGTCGCGCAGATCGGCGAAAGGCGCGACGCGCGGGCTCACCCCGCCCAAAAGCTCTTCCTCGGCCTCGGCCAGAACGAGGCGCAATTCCTGCAGGCTTTGGCCACCGATCAGACAGGCCATAAAGAGCCCATCGGCCGCCAAGGCGCGCCTGATCTGCACCAGCGCGCCGGGCAGATCATTCACCCCCTGCAGCGCCAGGCCTGAGACAATGAGATCGAAAGCGCCGGGGGCAAAAGGCAGAGCCTCTTCATCCGCCGCCAGCCCGCACCAGGGGCCCTGCCCCAGCGCATCGGCCACAGGGGCGGCGCGCACCAAAAGCTCCGGCGCGCGGGCGCTGAGTGCTTGCGCCAGCGCCGGGCCGGGCGTGCCGAGATCGAGAATGCGTGGGAAGGGCCGCAAAACGGCCGACAGCCTTTCGGCAAAATCGCCCGCCACATGGTCGAGCAGAAAACCGGCCGGCCCCTGCGCATAGGCGCGCGCCAGCCGCGCACGGGCCAAAGCGCGATCGAAGACAAGATGGGGGACAGACGACATGGAGGCTTTATGGGACGGCGCGGGGGCGGAAGCAATCCAGAGCCGGCGCCTGCTCTGGATTGACGATGAAGAGCGCGCGACCCCCACCCCGCTCGGCTTTGCCGAGTCGCCCTCCCCGCAAGGGGGAGGGAGAAAAGACCGGCCCTCCTCGCAATGGCCACCAGAAATGCTAGGCTCACGCCATGCGCCGGCTTCTCTCCACGCTCGTCGACCGTGTCTATCCGCCCGCCTGTCTGGCCTGCGGCACGGGTGTCGATGCGCAAGGCACGCTCTGCCCCGGCTGCTGGGTGAAAATGCCCTTTATCGAGCGGCCCTTTTGCGAGCGGCTCGGCACGCCTTTCGGGCAGGATCTCGGCCCCGGCCTGATTTCACCCGCCGCCCAATCCGACCCGCCGGTCTTTGCACGTGCGCGTGCCGTGGCGACTTATGAGGAAGGCCCGGCGCGCCTCCTTGTCCAGCGGCTCAAATATGGCGACCGGCTCGATCTGGCCCCCGCCATGGCCCGCTGGATGGCCCGCGCCGGGGCCGAACTCACCGCCGAGGCCGATCTCATCGTGCCCGTGCCCCTGCACCGTCTGCGGCTCTGGCGGCGGCGCTTCAACCAGGCGGCCCTGCTGGCGCAGTTTGTGGCGCGACAGGCGGGCTTGCCCTGCGACGGGCTGGCGCTTGCCCGCATCAGGCGCACACCGCCGCAAGTCGGGCTGACCCGCGAGGGCCGGGCGCAAAATGTGCAGGGCGCTTTCAAAGTGCCGGAAAAAGCCATGGGCAAAGTGGCGGGCGCGCGCATTCTTCTCATCGACGATGTGCTCACATCGGGAGCGACATTGAATGCCGCTGCCCGTGTGCTCTTGCGGGCGGGTGCGGCGCGTGTCGATGCGCTGACTTTCGCCCGGGTTGTAG
>CANHAW010000266.1 GCA_947458675.1 Beijerinckiaceae bacterium | reverse complement strand
GGTGCAAGGACGGGCTGCTCTGGGCGCAATTGTGCCACTTGAACAGGCTGGGAAAGCCAGGAGGGACGCGGCGGCGGCAAGATTTCAACCATTTCAACGCCGGGCGGTGGATCAATTGCGACGGGCTCTGACGGGGCCTCACGACGCACAGGCTGAGCGGCGGGCTGGGCGGGGGCCTCTGGCCTTGGGCTAAAGAGTGCGGCGAGACCCGTGGGCTCAGACTCGCGTTGGGCTGGCGGCTCGGCCTCCGCAACCATTGTATTGGGCGAGGTCGGATAGGAATTGAGATTAGCCGGCCGTCCATCGCTGCGCAGGCTTGCCATCAGGATCTGATCGTCAGAGCCAGCCAACCCGGCCTTACCGACGTAATCGATCTTCACACTGGCCGTCCCCATGCGCTTGAAATCCAGCGATTCAGCAACGCGCGAGGACACATCCATCACGCGATTGGCGTGGAAGGGACCGCGATCGTTCAGGCGAACGATCATGGAGCGACCATTTTCCAGATTGGTCACGCGGACATAACTGGGCAAAGGCCAGGTCGGATGCGCTGCTGAGACCGAGCGCATGTCATAAATTTCGCCGTTTGACGTGCGCCTGCCATGGAAGGCCGAGCCATACCAGGATGCACGGCCAGTCTGCGACGCATTGGGCGCGACTTCCTTCGGCACGAAGGTGCGCCCGGCAACGGAATAGGGCTTGCCGACCAGATAACGCCCGCCACCGCGGGGAACCGGCTGACCATCGGACACAACACGCGGGCTGGCAGCGCCATAGACCGAGGAAGGAAAATATTCTTTCGAGCGCTTGACGGGCGCCTGCGAACAGGCCGACAGAGCAAAGGCTGAGCTAAGCACCACAAACGGAGCGAAAAGCCCCCGGAGGGAGCGCGCCGTTTGAAGGGAGAGAGGGTGACAGAAACTCATAGCGATAAACGCAACGCCTATACTCGAACTCTCTGGCATGGCGATTCGACAATCACCCGAGCCATGGCGCCACCCTGCCGCGCTGCGGGTTAATGAAGCGTTCCGCCGCTTATGGCGAGCCTGTTCCACACTGAACCCATGAGCTTGATAGCCAGCTAAGCCCGCAGCATGGCCTGCCGATTGAGACCAAAATGGGGCGGCCAAGCTTTCGGCTCACAGGCTTTATTGACCAACCCGCGCGATCCCCGACAGGCCATCGTCACGGTCCCAGGCCAGACGCGTTTCATCGACCTTGCGGAGAACGAAGCAAAAAGTCTTGCCGTCATACCAATTTGTCCATTGCTGACAGACCTTGCCTCCGGCCAGCCACCAGCGACCGCTATCATTGGGGCGCACAAAACGACCGAGCCCGCTGGCTGGTCCCTGCCCGTCAATCCGGCCGTCGACATGATAATTGAGAGGGAATTCCCCGCCCAGCGGTGTGGCCAGATAGATACGCTTTCCCGATACGGCGCGCTTCAGCGCATCGCCAGCCAAGGCCTGATCGGCGCTCGCCAGAGCCGGACCATTCAGAAGAATCGACCCGGCCACAGTCCAAACCATTGCGAATAAACGCGTCATGTCTTCCCCTTCCAATGGAGCCATCAAGGGGACAATACGCCTGAGGGGGCGATTTGGAGCCATCAAAGACCCGCGAGCAGCGATTGTGTTGACCTCTTCCCTCCCCCCACCTAGACAGACGAGCGAAGCTGCAGAGCGGCTTTCAGTGGAAGGGTGGCCGAGGGGTTTAAGGCAGCGGTCTTGAAAACCACCGTGGGTGAAAGTCCACCGTGGGTTCGAATCCCACCCCTTCCGCCATAATCTCAGTTATTATTCATTAAAATCAATTATTTAATGGATAATTCCGGCTGGGCTCCCGCCTGCTCCCAACTCTTCCCCGCATAGGTTGTGGCTGTCAGAGCCTCCCGCAAAGCTGAAATATGGGCGCCGTCTTCATAGGCCCCAGCTACGCTCTCTGTTTCGAATTCACGGACGAAAGCCGGCGGAGAAACTGCCGATATTTTGCATTTTAACGATGTCTATCTACTATTGCCTAGGCTTAGCTTATCCCGCTGTTCTGACTATCAGAACCAACCAAAAAACAATCGACGAAAGAAAATGCCATGGCCGTGGCGGATAGACTGGATCTGATCCAGAACTTTTCAAAGACGATAACATCCTTCACGATGAGCCTTTGCGCTGTCTTTGGCCTGGGCTTTGTGTCGCAATCTTTTTGGCGCGCCACACCGGTTGTGCTGGATCGCATCGAAATTCCCGCGGCTCTGGAAGAGCGGGGCTATAAAAGCGACATTGTCGTCAAGCGCGTTCTGGATGAGTTGAGCGTCTATAAAACATTGGCTGCGACCAACCCCAAGGGCGGTGTCGAGGGGCCAGAGAACGCTTTCTTCAGCAGCCTTTCAGGCGACAAAGAAACCCGTATTGAAGCCAATGTCGGCGGCGTATCGCTCAGTTCAATCGAACAGGCCGTGCGCCATGTGCTGCAAAAAAATCCGGTGATCGTATCGGGTGAAATTCTTCGTGCCGACAAGGATGGGACATCCTTTGAAGGTCGGCTTCGGATCGTGAGTGACGGCGCTTCCAATCGGACACGCGACGCCAAGTCCGATGATGTCAACGAGGTCATCAAATCGCTGGCGTTTGATTTGTTCGCTCATTTCGATCCTTTGCGTGCTGCTTTGGCGGCCGAACGTCTGGGAAAACGAGAGCTTGCACTCGATGTTTTGCGCCCGATCGTGACATCTGGTGCACCTGAGGAAAGAAAGGTCGCCTTGTGGCTGCGCGCCAGTGTAGCAGGCGGCGTCGATCGCGATCAGTTCCTGAACGAAGCGCTTGCGATCGATCCTAAATTTTTCCCGGCACTTGTGGCCATGTCGGAATTCGAGACCAGCCAACGCCGCTATACTGAGGCCATCGCCTTCGCCGACAGGGCAATTGCGATCAATCCAAACAGTCCGCTTGGTTTTAATGCAAAAGGCGTTGCATTGAGGAATTCGGGGAACCGACAGGCCGGAGTCGAGGAATTCAAAAAGGCTTGCGCGCTGCCAAAATTAACGCCGGGCTGCCATATCTGGCTGGGACTGGAATATATGCGTGCGGTGGATGGCAAGCCGGCGACGCGAGAAGCGCTGCGGCAGGCCTATGGTGAATTCACGCTCGCCATCAAGGCGAACCCGCAAGCGATCTGGGCCTATTCCCACGCTGCTTATGTGGCGACCGAGCTGAAGGATTTCCGCGAAGCCAAGATGCTTGGCGCACGCGCGGTCGAACTCGACAAGAACGAACCCGTGCATCAGCTCCGCTTGGCTGCAACACTTTATCATCTGGGTGAAAAAGATAAGGCAAAGGCTTCTATCAAGGAAGTACTCACGGTCTTTCCTGGCATAAGCGGGCCACGCGCAAATCAATTCCCGGGCATCCGGCAGATCATCGCATTGGCAAATGACGCTCCATGACAATGAAAAGCGGCCGAGCCAAAACATCAAGGTGGGTTGAAACCATGAAGAAGATCATCAAGCGCCGGCTTCTCCCCGCGATATTCAGCATGCTCTTTATGTCTTTGCCGGCGAACGCCCAGAGCGACGAGTTTAGCGGCTTCAAAATGGACATGTCGCGCCTGACACAACAGCAAAAGCAAAAGTTGATGCCATCACACCTCGAGCAGATCAGGATTATTGAAGCGGCAAATCTGCCGAAAGAAATGCTCGATTTTTTCAAGACCGTACCAATTATCGTTGATCCGACCTTTGTTCGAACCACATCGAGCGCAATTTACAGGCGCACAAAAGATGATCCGAAGGGCG
>CANHAW010000265.1 GCA_947458675.1 Beijerinckiaceae bacterium | reverse complement strand
GCTCCCGCATCGTCGGGATAGGCCGCGTCGAGGGCGATAATTTTCATGAGCGCTCTCCATACCAGCAATGATCGGCGCATATCATGGAGGGGCTGCGTGCCCGATGCAATTATCGAGAGTTTTATCTCTATTAATCAGATACTTAGATTGATTTCTGCACCGGCTCGCATGCTGCCATCGTCGCGCTTCTTCGCGCTCCTTTGTTGCGGCAAGCCTTGATCTGTGACGCGAGGAAAGCGTGCAAACTATACCGTCCAGCGGGTATAGCTTTTGGGCATGAAAGATACATCCTCGACAAGCTCCGCTGTTTCCCTGCCCGATGCGCAAATGCGGGTTCTCGATGCGGCCGAGGCGATTGTGCATTCGCGCGGCAGCTCACATTGTTCCTGATCGCGGGCGGGGTCGCAGCGCTCGCCGGCGCAGCCCTGTCGCGACACTTCGCGGCCTCGCTGTCCTTGCCCCATCTCTTGGGAGCAGGCTTCCTTTCGCTTGCGGTCGGCATAGAGCTCCTCGCCTTCAGCACTGGGACGCCGGCCCTTCTGGCGAGCGCCGCGCTGAGCGGCCTGCCGTCCGGCATTATCGGCCCGCTCGCCGCGAGCATCTATCAGAAGCGGCCGCCACGGGCGCTGCGGGCCGACATGCAGGCCCTCTCCGGCGCGCTTGTTTTCGCTTCGGCGCCGATCGCTGTGCTCGCGGCCGGGATAGCTCTGGACACACTGCCGGCGAGGTGACCACGCTTGCGACTTGTGCGCGTGGTTTCAGTGGCTCGAATTGAGGCCGCAAACTTTTTGATGGTGCTGGCAGGTGGTCTTCGAAAACGCCGATCTGCAGGGCATGCGCGATTCATCGCGTAACGCGATCAGATCCGTCACTTGAAGCTCTTCAAGCTGTTCTTCGAATTGCTCGGATGATCGTTCTTGTGCGGATGGCTTGAATATCGGGCAGGGGCCTCAGCCTGACCAAGATCTTTGCTTGCGGGCATCAAACGAGCCATGGCCATAAGATACCATTTTGGTCTCGTATCGAAGGCATGCAGAATATTGGCGTAATCCCCGGCAAGCTATTGCATGGAGAAGACGGCTATTTTACTTCCTACGAGCTCGCTTTCGGAGATCGTCTTTTTACATTTCTTGAAATAGGCGGTTATAAAATCAAAAATGATTGCGGCGAGGTGCTGATAGAGGTCAAATCTTCCAATCCTCGTGTAACAGATCTAGTCTATCCTTATCGCAAAGGCGGTTGAGTTTGGCTCTCCAAGTGGGAATAATAGTCAACCTCCGGCAAAAACGGGGTGATGCCGTCATCAACTCGGACCTTCTGAACAGTGTATTGAGGAATTAAATGCCTACATTTCGGCTTATGGTTGCGGACGTGGACTCACCCTCGTATTTCGTGGCGACGGCGGCGGTCAAACTCGGTTTCTTCAAGCAGCAAGGCATTGACGTCGAATTCGTGCCTGAGTATGGCGCCAAGCATGGGCCCGAGCAGCTGCGCGATGGCGGCATTCATTTCTTTGGCGGGCCGGCGTTTGCTGCGACGCGCGCCTTCCCGGCCTGGAAGGGTGCGAAACTGCTATGCGCGCTATCGCAGAACTCTTATTGGTTCTTGGGCGTGCGCAAAGATCTCGACATTCCGCGCGGTGACATCAAGGCGCTGAAGGGTCTGCGCATCTCCTCTTCCTTCGCCTTTCCGCGCACGGCACTGCGCCACATGCTCGTGGAGGCGGGTCTCGACATGAACCATGACGAAGTGCGCATCGTCGAGAGCTTGCCGACTGATTCCGAGTGGCACAGCCGTGATGGTGTGTCAGCCATCCAGCAGAACCATGCCGATGGGTTCTGGGGCAATGGCATGCGGCTGGCGCTCGCCGAAAAAGCGGGTGTTGCGAAGTTGCATCTCGACCTTCGCCGGGGAGATGGGCCGCCCGGCGCGCATCGCTACAATTTCGCGGCGCTGACAGTCACCGAAGCCTTGATTGAAAAGGAGCCCGAAGTCGCGGCCGCAGCCGTGCGTGCCATCGTCGCGACGCAGAAAGCGCTTCAGGCCGATCCGTCGCTGTCAAGACAAGTCTGCGATGAGCTGTTTCCCGGTGAAGAAGAGGCGGAGGTCATGCCAATCCTGATCAGCCGCGATGCTCCCTTCTATGATGCCACCATCTCGCTCGAGGTCGTGGATGGACTGAACAAGTTCGCAATGGCAAACGGATTGGTCGACAAGCCGCTGGCTCTCGAAGATATCGTAGCAGCGCAGTTCAGCCATCTTTGGAAGAGCTGAAGCGCGCTATCAGAGCGATCAGGGCATCGGCACTACGGCCTAAATTCTGAGGCCAGATTCTTTGGAGTTTCCCTGTAAATTCCCTGTATCCATGAAAAATGCAGAGACCGGTTTGGGCAGACTGCCCACTCCGCCAATCATTTCTCATTTCCTTATCTTCAGTTAAGTCTCGGAATTTTAATGGTTCAGGCGTCCCGATGGGGGCGCCGGGCGGCGGTGCGCATTCCGGTCCCGCCCTGACGTCCATGCATGATACTATACCGGCTGGACGGTATGTTCTTGACATACCGTCCAGCCGGTATAGCTTTTGGGCATGAAAGATACATCCTCGACAAGCTCCGCTGTTTCCCTGCCCGATGCGCAAACGCGCATTCTCGATGCGGCCGAGGCGATTGTGCATTCGCGCGGCGTCTCCGGGCTGACTTTGGAGGCGGCGGCGCGCGATGCCGGCGTCTCCAAGGGCGGGCTGCTCTATCATTTTGCCTCGAAAGAAGCGCTGCTCGACGCGCTGCTGCGCCGTCTGGCGGGCTTTTTCGAGCAGGAATATCTTGGCTGCGTCGCGGCGCAGCCCGAAGGCGCAGGCCGTATTGCGCGGGCCATGCTCGAATGGGGCTTCGGCCAGGGGGAATTTGCCTGCAACGAGCGCCATGACCGGGCCGCAGCCGTCTTTCTCGCCGCCTTCCACCACGATCCGGCGCTGCTCGATCCGATCAGGCAGGTGATCGCGCGCATGCGCGCCGACATTGCTGCCGACGGCCTCCCGCCCGGCCATGGCGATGCCATTACCGCAGCGGGCGATGGCATGTTCATGGCCCGCATCTTCCGCCTCTACACGCCAAGCGAGGCCGAGCGCCAGGCCATGCGCATTGCGCTGCAACGACTTTTGGAGTTCCCGCGATGAGCCGCCCTGCGAAACTTGTGATCGGCGTTTTGGCGCTGGCCGCTGCGGGCGGCACCGGCTTTTTCTGGACCACGCGGGGCGAGGCGGAGCGCGCGCCGCAGACTGCGCCGGTTGCGGCCGGGCCGGTTGGCGTCGGCGCTCTGGGCCGGGTTGAGCCGGCGTCTCGCATCCTGCGTCTGGCGGCGGCCCCTTCGCAGGAGGGGGCGCGGATTGAACGTCTGATGGTCGTCGAGGGCGAGCGTGTCGAAGCCGGGCAGGTTTTGGCCGAGTTCAGCGATGCCGCGCTGCGTGATGCGGCGCTTCGGCAGGCCGAGGCGCAGCTGGCACAGGCCCGCGCCCGGCTTGAACGCACGCGGGCCGCGGGACGGCCATCCGAGATTGCAGCGCAAAGTGCGCGGATCGAGGCTTTGCGCAATGCCGAGGACAGCGCCCGGCGCGAGGCCGAGCGCGCCGAGCGGCTGGAGCGGTCTGGCGCCGGCGCCGAAGCCGTGACCGAGCGCAGCCGGTTCTTGGCCAACCGCACCCGCGCCGAACGCGCCGAGGCGGAGGCAACCCTCGAGACCCTGCTGCGGCCACGCCCGGAGGATCTGGCGCTCGCTGAGGCGGAGCTTGCCG
>CANHAW010000264.1 GCA_947458675.1 Beijerinckiaceae bacterium | reverse complement strand
CGCGAGCGACTGAGGAGCGGACAAAAACTGGGCGCTCAACAGGCAAAAGTTCACGAGACCTGTCAACACCGAGAACGGGCGCGGAGGGGGAATACCGCTCAAGCCGCGCGCGATGCTCACGGGCCTTTTCGACCTGATTTACAAACTCATTGGTCGCGCCATCGATGATCGACTTTATAACGGCAAGCTTCTCATCTACGGTCAACGGCCCCTCCCTTTATAAAGCCTATATCAGTCCACTATAAATGAACGTGCTGATTCGAGACTGTGACAAATAGCCAGATAAAGTATCATTATATCGTCGTACAGATTTTCTAAGATCGATATCTTCACCAAAATCATCAATGTCAAGCCTAAGCAACTCGCGCAACTTGTTAATTCCGATCATCCGACCATGCGCATGCCACTGCCCGTTGCTCGAAAGCAGCTCAGCAATATCTCGTGCACGAACCCGCTTCTCATCGTCCGTAACCGGCGCTCCTTTATTGTGAGTTCGCTGAGTTACCCAATCCTTAAATTTATAGCGAACAAGCCAATCCTCCAAAAGGGCAACAGACAAATCCTTAGCTTGTTCGTAGAAGCGCAACATTGCAAAATCTTGTCGCATTACCCATTCAAACTCGACTGGCGTTATCGAGTTGTCCTTAGACTTCTCTAAAATGTCATTTAGTTTATCAAGGTGACCAAGAGCTGGAACAAGTAGACGACCATCGCGATCGGGCACCTGCGGATCTATTGGACCCAGTGACGAAGAGTAGTCCATGTAGATCTTGTCGCCAGACATACAGAAAATTGTGCCAGCAGACATTGCCGCAACCGGCACCACAAAATAGACCAAACTGTAGTGATAACGGACAACCTCAACTAATTTTTCAGCGGCTGTCGCCTCGCCTCCAGGCGTCGTCAGAAAAATCGCAATAGCTTCTTTTTTGTTTTCCCTCGCCGCAAGTTTCTCTATTACTTCTCGAAACCATTGGAATACATGCATCCTTATCTCGCTATTGAAATAAACGATATCGGCATCGAAACGAGTGGCGAGATCAAGCTCTGCATCCCGAACAAACTCAAAAATAGTATCTTCAAAAGCCGGCATTAGCGCCTCCGAAAGAATATAGAAAAACCTTACTCCCGCGGATCGACCAGCATGACGGGATCGATGCCCATTGCCTCGGCAATCTTGCGCAAGGTCTGGGGCGTGCCCTCCCGCTTGCCGGCTTCGAGGTCGCTGAGATAGCCCTGCGTAAGCCCGCTTTTCTCCGCAACCTCAGCCTGCGTCAGGCCGCGCCAATTGCGCACTGCGCGCAGCAGGCTCTCGCCCTTGCGACAGCGAGCGGAGACTTCCACGGGGAGGATGACGTCGTAGCCGGCTTTCAGATCGGCCATCCGCTGATCATAAATGGCCGACAGTTCTGCATCTTCCTCAGCGTCCTCGACCACTTCCATCAGCGCGTCAAATTCCGCACGTGTCAGAAGGACCATTTCCGCACCGCCGATGTCGACAAATTTCGGGTTGATGTCAGGCATCTTAATTGCTCCGATAAGTCGCCTCATTGCGGCGACCGAAATAGACCGCGAGGACCGTTGTCAGGTCCTCATGAAAAACCACGCGGTAATCGCCAACCCTCAACCGGTAACCGGGTCGGGATTTCATGCGCTTGATGTCGCCTTGTCCTGTCATGACATAGACGTCCAAGGCAGCCTCGATGACCTCTTGGGCCCTCAAAGGCAAAGCCATCAATTCCTTTTCTGCCGCGCGGGCATAAATAATTGTCTTCATCTCAATATCGCAAAAAATAGCTATAATCAACGATAATCGGTTCAAATCACCTGCTGCACAGCCTCCCATGCTTTTTCTGGGCTGACCATGGCGAATTCCGGCAATTGGTGGCGCACGAAGGTGAATTGGCGCTTGGAATAGGCCCGTGTGTCCTTCTGGCCGCGCTCGATGGCGGCTTCCAGCGTGGTGTTGCCGCGCAGATAATCGATCAGGCCGGGCACGCCATGAGCGCGCATGACGGGCAAAGCCGGGTCGAGCCCGCGCGCGGCCAAGCGCTCGACCTCTTCCACCGCGCCGGTCTGCATCATTTCGAGGAAGCGCCGGTCGATCCGGGCTTTGAGGATCTCGCGCGGCGGGGCCAGAAAAATGCCCGGCGCGCTTGCCGCATCCAGCAAAGCCGGGCCGCGCTTGGCCTGGAAAGAGGCCAGCGGCTGGCCCGTGGCCTCAAACACTTCCAGCGCGCGCAGGATGCGCTGGGGATCGGAGGGGCGCAGCCGCGCCGCTGTCTGCGGATCGCGGGCGGCCAGCCGCGCGTGAAGCTCGGGCGGAGATAGACCCTCGCTCTCGGCCCGCACCTGTGCCCGCACCGCCTCGGGCACAGCGGGAATATCGGAAAGGCCGCGCAGCAGCGCCTTAAAATACATGCCCGTGCCGCCCGTCAGGATCGGCAGGCGCCCCTGCCCCCTGATTTCGGCCAGCACCGGCTCGACATCGGCCAGAAACCGCCCGACCGAATAATTCACTGCGCCATCGACATGGCCAAACAGGCGATGGGGCGCAGCGGCTTCTTCCTCCAGCGTCGGGCGCGCGGTGATGATCCTGAGGTCGCGATAGACCTGCATGGAATCCGCATTGACCACGACCCCGCCCACGGCCTGCGCCACCCGGATCGCAAGCGCGGACTTGCCGCTGGCCGTCGGTCCTGCAATGAGGAGGGCGGAAATTCTGCTCACGGTCCCGAAAGCCCTTTCATGACGCTTGTCGCCACACTCATTTCCAATCCCGCCCGCCCGGTGCTCGATCAGGCTTTGCTCGACAGAGCCGCCAGCGCGCTGCCTGCGTCGGCGAAAACGGATTGGCTCGCACCCGGCATTGCCGCCGACCTTTCCTTCGCACCTCAGGGCGCAACAGACAACCGCGACCTCGCCGAGCGTATCCGCGCGGCGCTGCAGGGCGCACCCATCGATGTGATCGTGCAGGCGGCTGCGACCCGCCGCAAAAAACTTTTTCTGGCCGATATGGATTCGACCATGATCGGGCAGGAATGTATCGACGAGCTCGCCGATTATGTCGGCATGAAAGAGCATGTGGCGGCGATCACCGAGCGCGCCATGCGCGGCGAGATTGAATTCGAGCCCGCTCTTCGCGAGCGCGTCGCGCTGCTGAAAGGGTTGGACGCCAAAATCGTCACGCAAGTGATTTCTGAGCGCATCACTTTCACGCCCGGCGGACGCGAACTGGTGCGCACCATGCGCGCCCACGGCGCGCATACGGCACTTGTATCAGGCGGTTTCACGCTCTTCACATCGGAAGTTGCCGCCGCCATCGGCTTTCACGAAAATCGCGCGAATGTTCTGATCGTCGAGGATGATCGTTTTGCCGGCCTCGTCTCCGAGCCCATTCTCGGCAAGGAAGCCAAACTCGCAGCCCTCATCGAATTGCGCGAGCGCCACGGCTTGCAGCCACATGACACAATGGCTGTCGGCGATGGTGCCAACGATCTCGCCATGCTGGGCGAAGCGGGACTGGGCATCGCCTATCGCGCCAAGCCCGCTGTCGCCGCAGCAGCCCATGCGCGCATCGATCATTCAGATCTGAGTGCGCTGCTTTATGCGCAAGGGTATCGGCAGAGCGAGTTCGTGCGGGACTGACCGCAAGTCGTCATTGCGAGGAGCGCAGCGACGAAGCAATCCATCTTCGATCCGCGAAAGATGGATTGCCGCGTCGCCTTCGGCTCCTCGCAATGACGAAAAAAAAGGCGGGCCTGAGCCCGCCTTTTTCAATCCAGTATCAAATCCTAT
>CANHAW010000263.1 GCA_947458675.1 Beijerinckiaceae bacterium | reverse complement strand
GGCGGCGGTAGAGCCAGATCATATTGGGGAATTCGCCCGTCTGCAGTGTTGCCTCGCGCTGGGCGAGGCCGCGGCCCTGGAAGAGGCCGAGCAGATCGAAATCGCTTTCGCATTCCATATCCTCGAGCGTCTCCTTGTCGGGGAAATCCTCGATATGGATGATGAGCCCGTCGCAAAGCGCGCGAAATTCATCCGGCAAAGCGGCATAGGCCGCATCCGCCATGTCCTGAAAATCTTCAAGCGACGGCGCCTGGATGCGCGCCCAATCGTTTTTCTCCGCCATTCTCAAAAAAACCATCCGGTTGCGAGATTGAGTGCGAGCAGACCCAGAACGATAAAGCCCAGAGCGCGGCCGATCAGGCGCGCCCAGACTTCCACCCGATCCGGCTCATTGTCGCTCATGAACAAACTCTAGCATGAGCGCAAAAGAAAAGGACCGGCGCAAAGGCCGGCCCCATTCTTCACGTCCTTGCGAGCGAAGGACAAAACAATCCAGACCTATCTTGCGGCTCTGGATTGCTTCGTCGCTGCGCTCCTCGCAATGACGGTCCCTGGCGGATCGTCAATTCCACTTGCGAATGTCGACAAAGGTTCCTGCAATCGCCGCCGCCGCTGCCATGGTGGGCGAGACGAGATGGGTGCGGCCTTTAAAACCCTGACGGCCTTCGAAATTGCGGTTCGAGGTCGAGGCGCAGCGCTCGCCCGGCGCCAGCTTGTCGGGATTCATGGCAAGGCACATGGAGCATCCCGGCTCGCGCCATTCGAAACCGGCGGCGACGAAAATCTTGTCGAGGCCTTCGGCCTCGGCCTGGATTTTCACAAGGCCCGAGCCCGGCACGACCATGGCATTCACATGCGAGGCTACTTTCTTGCCTTCGACAACTTTGGCAGCGGCGCGCAAATCTTCGATGCGGCCATTGGTGCAGGAGCCGATGAAGACACGGTCGAGCTTGAGATCGGTGATCTTCTCGCCGCCCTTCAAGCCCATATAATCCAGCGCGCGCTGAATTTTGGCCTTCTGCTGATCGTTGCGGCCATCTTCGACGCGCGGCACAGAGCCCTCGATCGAGGCAACGTCTTCGGGCGATGTGCCCCAGGTGACGATCGGCGGCAGATTGGCGGCATCGAGATGAATCTCGGCATCGAAATGCGCGCCTTCATCCGATTGCAATGTCTTCCAATAGCGCACCGCTTCATCCCAAGCCGCGCCTTTGGGCGCTTTCGGGCGATCTTTCAGATAAGCGAATGTCTTTTCATCGGGCGCAATCAGGCCGGCGCGTGCGCCGCCTTCAATCGTCATGTTGCAGACGGTCATGCGGCCTTCCATCGACAGCGAGCGAATGGCTTCGCCCGCATATTCGATAACATGGCCAGTGCCGCCTGCCGTGCCGATCTTGCCGATAATGGCGAGAATAATATCCTTCGCAGTGACGCCGGCGGGCAATGTGCCATCGACCGTCACGCGCATGTTTTTCGCTTTCGACTGCAGCAAAGTCTGGGTGGCGAGCACATGCTCGACCTCGGACGTGCCAATGCCATGTGCGAGTGCGCCGAAAGCGCCATGCGTGGATGTATGGCTGTCGCCGCACACAATCGTGGTGCCGGGCAGCGTAAAGCCCTGCTCAGGCCCGATGATATGGACAATGCCCTGACGCTTGTCGAAAGCATCATAATATTCGAGGCCGAAATCGGCGGCATTTTGCGCCAGCTGTTCGATCTGCGCCTTGCTCTCGGGATCCGTGACATGGGCGCGTTCATCGCCCGTGGTCGGCACGTTGTGATCGACAACGAGCAATGTCTTTTCCGGCGCGCGGACTTTGCGGCCTGCCATGCGCAGACCCTCAAAGGCCTGCGGGCTCGTCACTTCATGGACGAGATGGCGGTCGATATAGAGGAGGCATGCCCCGTCCGGCTGGACATCAACGACATGGTCATCCCAGATCTTGTCATAAAGCGTGCGCGGCTTGGCCATTTTCTTCTCGTCCCGATAAGCCCGACTGGCGCGGGTCTGCCCTAGATGGTGCGCCTTCATACTCGAAAAACAGTTCGAAGGGGAAGGATTTTGGCCGAAAGATGCGCCCCAGACCCGCTGGCGGCCTTGCACATCTCTGCTAGGGTCTCTCAAAGCCTCAGAAGGAGAAAGCCTTGCTCGACCGCCCCCGCGTCGCCCCCTATCTGACCGTTTCCCCAGCGCTTGGCGCCATTGCCTTTTATACGAGCGTTTTCGGGGCCACCCAGCGCGCCCTCATGCCCTCCCCCGACGGATTGCGGGTCGCCCATTGCGAACTCCTGATCAATGGCGGCTCCGTCATGCTGGCCGATGCCTTTCCCGAGCTCGGCCAGACGCGCATGCCGATCCCCGGCGAGCCCGTGACCATGTCGGTAAGCCTTGAATTTGCGACCAAACAGGAACTTGAGGATGCTTTTGCCAAGGCGACCAGCCTTGGAGCCAAGGGCGATGTGCAACCGACCAATTCTTTCTGGGGCACACGCTTTGCCGTCATCCGCGATCCGTTCGGCCATCGCTGGATGCTGAATGCGCCAACGAACAGCTGAATGCCGTATTTTCTCGCCGCCAGGCGCCGGGGTGAGCCGCCAGCGCCTGCGGCACGTATCAAGTTCTTCTGGATACATCAGGGAGGTTCAAAATGACGATTGGGTCGAAGCTCACGCGCCGCAGCGCGATTGCAACTCTCGGAGCCGGAGCGGCGACCGCCGCCATCGGGCCCGATATGGCCGGCACTTTTTCGCCCGCCCTCGCCAATACGACGCCTGCCAGCAAACAGGCGCCCGGCTTCTATCGGCAAAAAGTCGGCGACATGGAAGTGACCATGATCACCGATGGCGCACGCACCATGACCATGCCGGAAAATTTCGTCCGCAACATTCCGCGCGATGAGGCCGGCAAGGCACTGGAGGCAGCCTATATGTCAGCCTCCAGCATGACCGTGCCCTATAATCCCGTCATCGTGAAAACGGGCGGCAAGATTGTGCTGATCGACACGGGCAATGGACAGGGCGACCGGAAGGGTGAAGTCGGACATCTTCTGCCCAATATGGCTGCTGCCGGCATCGATCCAAAACAAATCGACATGGTCGTGCTGACGCATTTCCACGGCGATCATATCAATGGCTTGCGCCTCGCCGATGGATCTCTGGCTTT
Source organism: Beijerinckiaceae bacterium (assembly GCA_947458675.1). Taxonomy (GTDB): domain Bacteria; phylum Pseudomonadota; class Alphaproteobacteria; order Rhizobiales; family Beijerinckiaceae; genus Terripilifer. The sequence goes on along the minus strand of CANHAW010000263.1, from coordinate 636 downwards.
CCCCAATGCGGAAGTGAAAGCGCCAGCAGCAGAATATGCGTTCTGGATGAGCGACGAAAATCTCGCCAAAGCGCCTGATGCCATGAAAGGCGCCTTCAACAATGTGCGCCGCGTTTTCAAGGATCTGGGCGATCGCGTGGTGCGCTATGAGATGGACAAGGAAGTCGCTTCAGGCATTACGCCTTTCGCCACTCATGGCCACACGCCGGGACATTCATCGCTTGCGCTGCAATCGGGAAATGCGCGCTTGTTGATTCAGGGCGATGTGACAAACATTCCCTCGCTCTTCCTGCGCAATCCTGGCTGGCATGTGATGTTCGACATGGATGCTGCACGCGCCGAGGAAACGCGCCGTCGCTTCTATGATCGCGCCTCTGCGGACAAAGTGCTGGTGGGCGGATTCCACTTCCCCTTCCCCGCACTCGGATATGTCGAGAAAGATGGCGCGAATAATTTCCGCCTTGTGCCGACCATGTGGAATTCGACACTCTGAAACAAGCATTCGCTGAAAAAGAAAAAGCGCGGCTCTCGCCGCGCTTTTTTATTTCCGGATACCGGAAGAAATCAGGACTTGGTCTTTTCCGAATAATCCTGACGCTCGGCGATACGCGCTGACTTGCCGCGACGATCGCGCAG
>CANHAW010000262.1 GCA_947458675.1 Beijerinckiaceae bacterium | reverse complement strand
GCATTGCCGGGCCCGACGATTTTGGCCACCGGCGCAATGGTCTTTGTGCCATAGGCGAGAGCGGCAACCGCCTGCGCACCGCCGATGCGATAAATCTCATCGACGCCGGCGAGTTTGGCAGCGGCAAGCACGAGCGGATTGAGAACGCCATCGGGCGTTGGCACAACCATGACGACGCGCGCCACGCCCGCCACTTTTGCCGGCGCAGCATTCATCAAAACAGAGGACGGATAGCTCGCAGTGCCGCCCGGCACATAAAGACCGACCGACTGGATCGCTGTCCAGCGCCAGCCGAGTTCGACGCCGAGCGCATCGGTGAAGCGATGATCCTGCGGCTTCTGCTTTTCGTGATAGGCGACAATGCGGCTATGGGCGAGGCGCAGGGCCTCCAATGCTTTGGGATCGCAGGCGGCCGTCGCCGCCTCGATCTCTGCATCGGTAACGCGCAATCCGCCCGACAGATCGACGCGATCGAATTTGCGCGAATAATCGATCAGCGCCGCATCGCCGCGCGCCACGACATCGGCAATAATGTCGCGCACCGCTATATCGACTTCCTCCGAGACTTCCCGCTTCATTGCGAGAAGCTCCGAAAAGCGCGCCGAAAATTCGGGCTGCGTCATATCGAGCCGCATCACCATTCATCTCACTCCAAAAGGCCGCCGGGCTCAGCCCCCGGCAGGCGCATCATCTATCGCATGGCCGGGCCTGTGGCGCGCGGTCCAGCGCGGCCCAAGGTCGCGCATCTGAGCATCTACGCATTCGACGGCCAGCCTGATCGCCGCCCCGCCGGAAAAAGTCAGCACCACGGACCCGGCCGGGGCCTCTTCCGGCTCAAAGGCTATGCTGAGCAGGTTTAAAACCACACCCGGATCGCGCCGGTCGAAGCCCGTCGTGGCGACTTTGGCGACATGGTCGAAATGGAGACCCGCCCGGCAGCGCTCCATCCGGCCATGTTCGGCCGCCACCCAGTCGAAACGCGAGGCCAGCAGGGCAAAACGACGCTCTTTGGGCAGAAAAGCCAGATCGGCCGCGCGCACCACCGCATCCTGCAGATTGCAGGACATGGCGGACAGATCCTGCGAATCGAGCGCGATCAGCCGCAGGGCATCCGCCCCGGCCCCGCCAAGCTCGCTTTGTGCCCTCTGCTGCATCTTTTTGTCCGGTTGAGCCCCCGTGTTAACGGCCCCATGGCGGGCAGGCAAGCGCGCCAGACGGCGAAGCCCAAAAGCCCCCCAGATCGACCGCCCCGTTTGCCCATGAGCCATGCGACCCTCCGCAGGCCTAACGCCGGGCGCATCTTGGCGTTGCGCAATGGGGAGGGAGGGCAAGCGAAGCGATTGAGATTCGCCTCACGCCAGATGGATTGCCGCGTCGGCCCTGCGGGCCTTCTCGCAATGGCGAGGCGGGGGTGCGCTTCAGCCGGGTTCGCGCAGGCGCTCCACCTGTGCGCCGCAGGCTTGCAGCTTTTCTTCCAGCCGCTCAAAGCCGCGATCGAGGTGATAGACGCGGTGCACGAGCGTTTCGCCCTCTGCCGCCAAAGCGGCAATGACGAGCGAGACGGAGGCGCGCAGATCGGTTGCCATGACGGGGGCGCCCTTCAGCTTTTCGCGACCCTCGACAATGGCGACATCGCCGGCGAGGCGTATGCGTGCGCCAAGGCGTGCGAGTTCCTGCACATGCATGAAGCGATTCTCGAAAATCGTCTCGGTGATATGCGAAGTGCCTTCGGCGCGCGTCATCAAAGCCATGAATTGCGCCTGCAGATCGGTCGGGAAACCGGGGAAAGGCTCGGTGATAATATCCACCGGCTTGATGCCTCCGCCATTGCGCGCAACGATCAATCCGCGCGATGTCTGCTCGACGCGCGCACCCGTCTCGCGCAAGACATCGAGCACGACGGGCAGCAGCGATTCATCGGCGCCCTCGAGCAGAATTTCGCCGCCCGTCATGGCAACGGCAAAAGCATAAGTACCCGCCTCAATGCGATCCGGCAAAACAGCATGGCGTGCGCCCGAGAGCGAAGCCACGCCCTCGATCTCGATTGTGCTTGTGCCCGCGCCCTTGATCCTGGCGCCCATTTTCACCAGGCAATCGGCGAGATCGCGCACTTCGGGCTCGCAGGCTGCATTTTTGATCAGCGTCGAGCCATGGGCGAGCGAGGCCGCCATCAGCGCCGTATGCGTGCCGCCGACCGTGACTTTGGGAAAATCGATCTCGCCGCCGCGCAGACCCTTTTTTGCTTTCGCGATGACATAGCCGCTGTCGATCTCAAGATCGGCGCCGAGTTTTTCCAGCGCCATCAGCAGCAGATCGACGGGGCGCGTGCCAATGGCGCAGCCACCCGGCAGCGAGACTTTCGCCTCGCCCATGCGCGCCAACAGCGGCGCAATGACCCAGAAGCTCGCGCGCATGCGCGACACCAGATCGTAAGGCGCAGTCGTATCGACAATGGTGGGCGCATCGAGATGAATGGTCTGGCCGGCATGAGGCGCATCGCCGACGCGCTTGCCATCGAGCCGGTAATCGACACCCTGATTGCCGAGAATGCGAATGAGCAGATTGACATCGGCCAGACGCGGCACGTTTTCGAGCGTCAAAGTCTCGCGCGTCAAAAGCGAGGCGATCATCAGCGGCAGAGCGGCGTTTTTGGCGCCAGAAACCGGAATGGTTCCATTCAGCGGTTTACCGCCGACAATGCGAATGCGATCCATCTCACCTCTCACTGGCCCAATATTTCAGGGCGCGCTCAACCCTGCGACCCGGTCTCTTCCCCCGCGCCGCCAGCAACCGCCGCCCGGGCGCGCATCTGCGCCTTGCGCCGGGCAAGATTGGCCCGCAAAGACGCGGCCAGACGCGCCTTTTCAGCCGCCTTGGCCGGGCTCAGGGCAGCATCCGTCCTCGCAGGCGGATTTTTGGGCGAATCGCGTTCGGACATCCTGTTTCCGTGAGCCACGACCGGCAAGGCGCCGGCGGGCCGCTTTTAGGCGCATTGTTTTGCACCGGCAAGACAAGCCGACCGAAACGGCCTTTTCAGGGCAGGCTCCCTTGCCATGCCCTGCCCCCTGTGGCACAAGGCGGCCTCGCCGAGCCGGGCCAGCCCGCCTCCCGCGCAAGCTGCCGTAGCTCAGTGGTAGAGCACTCCCTTGGTAAGGGAGAGGTCGAGAGTTCGATCCTCTCTGGCAGCACCATTTCTCTCAAAAAGCCTTTCTGGCCGGGAACGACGCTCTTCATGGCGCGCGAGAGCCTGAGAGGGCTGAGGATTTCGCGCAGCCACTATTTCACGAATTACATATGTTTAATTATCAGGCGGAAAATGCATTGAGAAAAACCCGCAGCTTGATGAGCCGGCGGGTGAGCCATATGACTTCCATGTTTTTGGATCTTGGTTCTTGGTTCTTGGTTCTGGGCAATCCATCGGATGGTGAGTGAGCGCGTGCAGCATCATCACCAAACCAAAACATGCTGAGAAATAAGCCCACCCCGTCCCAATAGAGGCATTTAAACCTTCGCCTCACTTGCTGGGGCATCCTAAATTTGCAAGCATCATAAAAAAAGAAGTCATGGCGGGGGGCGATCATGGACGCAGGGAAAAACCTGTCTATCAAGACAGAGAAGTTTGAAGCGGATTCAGGCTGTACCGACATCTCGATTTCGGGAAGTGAAAAGCCTGGCACGATCGTCAGCATCGAAGCAAAGCGCGTCAACGGCGGCTGGGAGGCGTACACGGAGAACGGGCGGCAGCGCACGGGTAAAGACGCCGTTGCGTGGGCGCACGAAGCCGCGAGGCTCGGTGCGGGAGAGTTGCT
>CANHAW010000261.1 GCA_947458675.1 Beijerinckiaceae bacterium | reverse complement strand
CTGCTCGGCCAAGTAGGTGAATATCTGCAGGAGATCCTCGCGGACAGAAGCGAGATAGACAAGGCGCCTCAAGCGCCGAGGCCCTTGCGCGCCAAGGCTGAGGCTTGCTGCTCAAGGGCTTCGTCCAGTTCGGCGTCGGACACTTCGCCACCCAGCGCAATTGCGGATTCAATGGTCGCGCGCAAGGCCAGTAGCTTGGCTTCGCGCTCTTCGACCAGCCGAAGGCCCTCCCGGACGACTTCGCTGGCAGACCCGTATCTGCCCTCCTGCACGACCTTTTCGACAAACCCTTCCCAGCGCTGGCCGATGGATACGTTCATGGCGGATCTCCTCTTGCCCCTGATGATAACAAAAAATGCGCGCTTTTGGCTATCAGGAAAAGAAGCCTTCTTTCGGGCGGTCTTCCCCTCTCGCATTGCCAAGCGCTCCCCCGCCTCCTAAAAAGCTCCCATGTCGCACAATACTTTCGGCCACCTTTTCCGCGTCACCACCTATGGCGAGAGCCATGGCCCCGCTATCGGCTGCATTGTCGATGGCGTGCCCCCGCTTGTGCCTTTGGCGCCGGAAGACCTGCAGGTCTGGCTCGACAAGCGCCGTCCCGGCCAGTCGCGTTTCACCACGCAGCGCCAGGAGCCCGATCAGGTGAAAATCCTCTCAGGCCTGATGGATGACGGCTCGGGAACCATGGTGACCACCGGCACGTCCATCGGCCTGCAGATCGACAATGTCGATCAGCGTTCGAAAGATTATGGCGAGATCGCCAAGGCCTATCGGCCGGGCCATGCCGATTACACGTACGATGCGAAATATGGCATTCGCGATTATCGCGGCGGCGGGCGCTCGTCGGCGCGCGAGACGGCGATGCGTGTCGCAGCTGGCGGCATTGCGCGCAAAATTCTGCGCGGCGTTACCATTCGCGGTGCGCTTGTCCAAATGGGTCCGCATAAAATCGATCGCACGCGTTTCGACTGGGCGCAGGTGAATGAAAATCCCTTCTTCTGTCCGGATGCGAAAGCAGCGCAGGACTGGGAGGCCTATCTCGATTCCGTGCGCAAGGCGGGCTCGTCCTGCGGCGCCATCATCGAACTGGTTGCCGAAGGAGTGCCGGCGGGATGGGGTGCGCCCATCTATGGCAAGCTCGATGCGGAGCTTGCCTCTGCGCTCATGTCGATCAATGCCGTGAAAGGCGTCGAGATTGGCGATGGCATGGCGTCTGCCGCGCTCAGTGGCGAGGACAATGCCGATGAAATGCGCATGGGCAATGACGGCAAGCCGGTCTTTCTGTCGAACCATGCCGGCGGCATTCTCGGCGGCATTTCGACAGGTCAGCCGATTGTCGCGCGTTTTGCGGTGAAGCCGACATCCTCGATTCTGACGCCGCGCCGCTCCATCGATCGCACTGGTGCGGAAGTCGATATCCGCACCAAGGGCCGTCATGATCCTTGCGTGGGCATTCGCGGCGTGCCGGTTGGCGAGGCGATGATGGCGATTGTGCTGGCCGATGCCATGCTGCGCCATCGCGCGCAAATGGCCGAACAGCGCCCCTGGCCGTTCAAGGACTGATTATTTTTTCATCACCAGCCCGACAATCGGGCCCATGGCCGGGCGCAGAAAATCAGAGCGCCCGAGATCTGGTGCATGCAGGCCTGAAATCGTCCCGTCGAGATAAAGCGCATCCGGACAGCCGAGCCGGTCGCGGAAGAAAAGCGCGAAAGCGTGGAATGTGACCGGCGCATCTGAAATGACAAAGCGCACGCGCCCGTCTCGACAAAGTCCAACGCCATTGCGGATCTTTCGTGATTCCGAATCCGGATCGAAGCGTGGATGAATGGCGCCGCCAATGACCAGCATCGGCCCCGATTGTGTGGCAAAAATCGGTCTGGCCTGCAGATTTGCAAATTGCTGCGTCTCGCTGACATGGGCGCCGCGCGCATCGATCCAGAACACGCCATTTGGGCGCAGATGGAAATTGCCTGGACCTGCGCGGCGATTGAGCGATGCTTTTTCTTCGCCATTCTCGACATAAAGGCCGACCGGCCTGCGATCGGGATGATACATGCCGCCATTCATCGCAAAGACGAGTTTTTCGCCGCGCGCGGCAAGTTCGCGCTCCAGCGCAGCGAATGAGCCGAGAGTCTCGCCGTTGCGACTTTTGAGAAAGACGCGCAATCCCTTGTCGTCGCGCGCCGTTGTGCAGATGGAATAAGGCACATCGCCGTCCATCATCGTGCTGCAAGGCGCTGCTTGCGCGGGCACAAGCGCAAGTAAAAAAGCAAAAGCGCCGATCAAGCCTCTCATCGCGTCGCTATTCCCGAGAGCATCATCACATGGGCGGCGACGGAGCGCGCCAACCCTTCCAGATCATAGCCGCCTTCCAGCAGCGACACGAGCCGGCCTTTGGAATGTTTCTCCGCCAGATCCATCAATTTGCCGGTTGCCCAGGCAAAGTCGGCTTCGACCAGATTGATATTGGCCAGGGGATCGCGCCTATGCGCATCGAAACCTGCCGAGATGATGATGAGATCGGGCGCGAAAACATCGATGGCCGGCAGGACGCGGCTTGTCATGGCGTCGCGAAAAGCTTCGCCCGCATCGCCGGCGCTGAGCGGTGCATTGACAATTGTGCCGCGCTCGCCGGTTTCATTCTTGGCGCCCGTGCCGGGATAAAGCGGCATTTCATGCGTGGATGCATAGAGCACGCTGCCGTCAGCCCAGAAAATATCCTGCGGGCCATTGCCGTGGTGGACGTCGAAATCCATGATCGCAACACGCTCGGCCCCATGCACGGATTGCGCGTGGCGCGCGGCAATTGCGGCATTGTTGAAAAAGCAGAAGCCCATTGCGGTGGCTGTTTCTGCATGATGTCCGGGCGGACGTGTCGCAACGAAAGCATTGGTGACGCGCCGCTCCATCACTTCGTTCACGGCATGGCAGGCGCCCCCGACCGAGCGCAGCGCCGCGTCGAACGTGCCCGGCCCCATGGCCGTATCCGAATCGAGCCGTGCCAGCCCCTGATGGGGGGAGGCCTGTTCGATCATTTCGTAATGGGTGGCGGGATGGACGCGCAAAATCTGCTCGCGCGCCCCCAAGGGGGCATTTTCGCGGGCCAGATGCTGAAATCTTTCATGCTCCAAAATGCGCTCAATTGCCAAAATCCGGTCAGGGCGCTCCGGATGACCGGGCCCCATGTCATGGGCAAGACAATCGGGATGGGAAAGAACCAATGTATTCAAGGCGTTCCTATCCTCATGTTCAGGTCGGAGCAGGTCGGACTGTCACGCAGGCAGCCTGGCATGTCCATCGAGAATCGCGCCGCCCCCGGACGGCCATTTTGCCTCACCGGCCTGAGGCACAGCTTCCGCTTGCGCGGCAGGCCTGATACGGCCGATGTGCCGTAACGGCATAAGTGATTCGAATTTCTGATCGGGCCGTGATTCGTATGCAAGTATCGAAACTTACTATCGTGTCATTGGTCGCTTTCGTGCTGGCTGGGTGTACCACCCTAAAGGCTGTGCCAGACCCCCAGCTGACAGACCGTGAGCGTCGTCTGATCGGCCAGGTTCCCGATCATCCGCTTGATCCCATCTTCGAGCGTTATGAGGTCGTCGATCCGAGCGGTGAGGCACCCGGCACGATTGTCGTCGATACGAAACAGCACTTTTTGTATTTCGTCCTGCCCAACAACCGCGCCATTCGCTACGGGGTGGCAACGGGCGCTGATGATCAGGCTTGGACAGGAACGTCGGTCGTCGCCCGCAAGGCGAAATGGCCCCATTGGATGCCGCCGGCTTCCATGGTTGCGCGCTGGCCAGAGCTGCGTCCGACAGCAGAG
>CANHAW010000260.1 GCA_947458675.1 Beijerinckiaceae bacterium | reverse complement strand
TGTTTTCCAGCATCCAGTCGCGGGCGAATTTGCCGGTCTGGATATCATCCAGCACGCGCTTCATCTCGGCCTTGGTTTCGGCGGTGATGATGCGCGGGCCGGTGACGTATTCGCCGTATTCTGCCGTGTTGGAGATCGAATAATTCATATTGGCAATGCCGCCCTCATAGATGAGGTCGACGATCAGCTTCACTTCGTGCAGGCACTCGAAATAGGCCATTTCCGGCGCGTAGCCGGCTTCCACCAGCGTTTCGAAACCGGCGCGGATGAGTTCCACGAGACCGCCGCAGAGAACAACCTGCTCGCCGAACAGATCGGTTTCGCATTCTTCCTTGAAGGTTGTCTCGATGATGCCGGCGCGACCGCCGCCCACGGCAGAGGCGTAGGACAGGCCCAGATCATGGGCATTGCCCGAAGCATCCTGATGGATGGCGATCAGGCAGGGCACGCCGCCGCCTTTGAGATATTCGCCGCGCACCGTATGGCCGGGGCCCTTCGGGGCGACCATGAGCACGTCGAGATCCTTGCGGGGGGTGATCAGGTTGAAATGGACGTTCAGGCCATGGGCGAACAGCAGAGCGGCGCCCTGCTTCATGTTCGGGGCGAGCTCGGCGGCATAAATATCGGCCTGGAGTTCGTCGGGCGTCAGCATCATGACGACATCAGCCCATTTGGCGGCATCGGCCACTTCCATGACCTTGAGGCCTTCGCCTTCGGCCTTCTTCACCGTCGGCGAGCCCTTGCGGAGTGCCACAACGACATCCTTGACGCCGGAATCGCGCATGTTCAGCACATGGGCATGGCCCTGCGAGCCGTAGCCGACAACGGCCACTTTCTTGCCCTTGATGAGATTGATATCGGCATCACGATCATAATAGACGCGCATTTGTCGTTTTCCCGGAGTTAGACAGGACGAAGGCGGACCGTCCCTTGGAAAGTGATCGAGCCTTCTAAGCGCGTTGACCGCCCGCGTCAAAGAAAAGCTGGGTGAGAGAGGTCAACCTTCTCCCAGAGGGAGAAGGTGGCTGCGGAGCAGCCGGATGAGGGGTTACGCCCTCGCGGGTTGAGGGTAACCCCTCACCCCGCTCCTTCGGAGCGACCCTCTCCCTCAGGGAGAGGGTGATTTTGGTTTAAATCGGCTCCGGCCCACGGGTGATGGCGGCCACCCCCGTGCGCGAGACTTCGACAAGACCGATGGGGCGCATCAATTCAACGAAGGAATTGATCTTGTCCGCCGCGCCGGTCAGCTCGAAGACGAAGCTTTCAATCGAAGCATCGATGACACGCGCACGGAAGGCTTCGGCAACGCGAAGCGCCTCGGAGCGATCGTCACCCCGGCCGCGCACTTTGATCATGGCGAGTTCGCGCTCAACCGATTTGCCGGTGAGCGTGAGATCCTTCACCTGCCGCACGGGCACGAGCCGGTCGAGCTGTGCCGCCACCTGTTCAATCGCTTCGGGCGGACCGGAGGTGACAATGGTGATGCGCGAGAGATGTTCGGCATGCGCCACTTCGGCAACCGTCAGGCTCTCAATATTATAGCCGCGACCTGAAAACAGGCCGACGACGCGCGCCAGAACGCCGGGCTCATTATCGACGAGCACGGAGAGCGTATGTTTCTCGACATTCGATTTGCCGAGCGAGGATGAATAGGGTGACGGCGGTGTCATGGGTGCGTTCATTGGTTTCGACCTTTTCTTGTCCGCCGATCAGACCAGCAGCTTGCCGCGCTCATCGATGATCGAGCCGATCTCGATGCCGGCATCGTCGCCGAGTTCGGCCAGGATCATTTCATTATGCGCTTTGCCCGACGGGATCATCGGGAAGCAATTTTCTTCCTTCTCGACGATACAATCGAAAATGACGGGCTTGGGCGTGTCGATCATTTCCATGATCGCTGCATCGAGTTTGTCGGGATCCGAACAGCGAATGCCGTGGCCGCCATAGGCTTCGGCAAGCTTGACGAAATCGGGCAATGCTTCGGAATAGCTCGAAGAATAGCGCCCGCCATGCAGCAATTGCTGCCACTGGCGCACCATGCCCATATATTCATTGTTCAGAATGAAAATCTTCACCGGCAGTTTGTACTGCAGCGCCGTCGACATTTCCTGCATGTTCATCAGGATGGAGGCTTCGCCCGCAATGTCGATGACAAGCGCCTTGGGATGGGCCATCTGCACGCCAACCGCAGCCGGCAGACCATAGCCCATCGTCCCCAGACCGCCCGATGTCATCCAGCGGTTAGGCTGCTCGAAATGATAGAATTGCGCCGCCCACATTTGATGCTGGCCGACTTCCGTCGTGATGTATGTGTCGCGGTTCTTGGTCAGCTCATAAAGACGCTGCACCGCATATTGCGGCTTGATCGTGCTCTTGGAAGGACGATAGGCCAGCGACTTTTTCGCCCGCCAGACATCGATCTGCTTCCACCATTGCGCCAGCGCCGCCTTGTCAGCCTGCGCTGCTTCCGTGCGCCAGATGCGCACCATATCTTCCAGCACATGCGCGCAATCGCCGATAATGCCGAGATCGACCTTGACGTTTTTGTTGATCGAGGACGGATCGATATCGATATGGATCTTCTTCGAGCCCGGCGAGAAAGCATCCAGCCGTCCCGTGATGCGATCGTCGAAACGCGCACCGACCGCAATCATCAGATCGCAATCATGCATCGTGTGATTGGCTTCATAAGTGCCGTGCATGCCCAGCATGCCGAGCCAGTTAGCACCCGAAGCCGGATAAGAGCCAAGCCCCATCAAGGTTGACGTGATCGGGAAACCGGTGAGCTTGACGAGTTCGCGCAAGAGATCGGAAGCCGCCGGCCCCGAATTGATCACGCCGCCACCCGTATAAAAAACCGGGCGCTTGGCAGCCGCCATCATCTTCACGGCTTCGCGGATCTTTTCGAGATCGCCCTTCACCTGCGGCTGATAGGTCTTGTGCTGGATGTTCTTCGGGCCGGTGTATTCGCCCGAGGCAAATTGCACGTCTTTCGGAATGTCGATCACAACCGGGCCGGGGCGACCATGCGAGGCGACATAAAAGGCCTCGTGCAGAATGCGCGGCAAGTCCTCGATCGAGCGCACGAGATAATTATGCTTGGTGCAATGGCGCGTAATGCCGACCGTGTCGCATTCCTGGAACGCGTCCGAGCCGATGAGATGTGTCGGCACCTGTCCGGTGATGCAGACCAGCGGGATGGAATCCATCAGCGCATCGGTGAGACCCGTAATGGCATTGGTCGCGCCGGGGCCGGAGGTGACGAGCAGCACGCCGACCTTGCCGGACGAGCGGGCATAGCCCTCCGCCGCATGGGCTGCACCCTGTTCATGGCGCACGAGCACATGTTCGACGAAATCCTGCTGGAACAAAGCGTCATAGATCGGCAGAACCGCGCCGCCCGGATAACCGAAGATCGTTTCGATCCCCTGATCCTTGAGGGCTTGGACGACCATTTCAGCCCCGGTCATCTTTTTCGACATAGCCAATACTCCGTTGCGCTCCGCGCCGGCCAATCCTCGTATCCGCTGCCCGGTTGGAATCCCGGACAATAAAAAAGGCCCTCCAGGGGGCCTCGGTATGCGCCATCGTCAGGATATCGGGTCTCAGGCCCGTCCTGCCTCCGGCGCGAAAGATACGATAAGATTGGTCGCCACAGGGCTACTCCAGTTCAATTCTGCCAGTTTACGACAGGGCAGCGGCACGGTCAAGGGAAAGCCGCTGCGCCATGGGCCGCAAGAAGCCGGATTTTTACTCCCGCGGATCGACCAGCATGACGGGATCGATGCCCATTGCCTCGGCAATCTTGCGCAAGGTCTGGGGCGTGCCCTCCCG
>CANHAW010000259.1 GCA_947458675.1 Beijerinckiaceae bacterium | reverse complement strand
AATTGTTGCCGAGCCGAGATCGTCCAGCGTGGAATGATGCGCAAAATGCGCCGTCTCGCGAATGACAGGCAGAAGTGCTGCCGTGATGCGCTGGCCATCCGTCTGGCCGATAGGGCCAAGCCGCACGGCTGCCGAGATGAGATTGGCGGCAAAGGCCAGAAGAAAATGTTCGATGGTCGCGAGCAGCGGAAGGTTGTGGCCGGCTGCCGTTGCGCCAAGCGCCACCGGATAGGCGACATCGCCGTCGAAAAGCGCAAGCGTATCGCAGGGCCAGGCGGCGCGAATGGCAGTGACGAAAGCGGCACCCTGCTGTTTGGTCTCGAGCAATCTTTCGCGAGAGGGTGCGAGCGCAAGCGCAAGCTCATGCACTTCTTGCAGACGCTCCGGATCGCGCCCGGCGCGCCAGGCTTCAGCCAGAAGAACCGCATCATTGCGCGCCGAGCCATGGGCCAGAAGATCATGGGCCCAGTCGCGCAAAGTGTCGGCAGAATGGACCGCGCCGCTCTCAACCGCCCATTCGAGCCCATGGCTATAGGCGAAGGCGCCGACTGGAAATGCCGGCGACAGCCAGACAGACAGCGGCAAGATCGCCAGCGGCGTCTCAGTCATGTTTGTGCCCATGCCCATGATCATGTCCGTGCCCATGGTGATGATGGTCGTGGTCGCAGCCGCAATCATCGCCATGCTTGTGCTCGTGGCCATGCTGATGGCCGTGATCATGCGCGTGGGTTTCGGGCTGCGCATAAGCGCCGCCTTCGGGGTCGAAAGCGGCTTCGATCAAAGCCACTTTGGCGCCCAGCCCGCGCACCATATCTTCGATCACATGATCGCGGCGGATGCGGATTTTCGTCTCGAAAATCTGCACCGGCAGGTGGCGATTACCCAGATGCCAAGCGACATGGGCGAGTTGCAGCGGATCGCGCACGCGAATTTCTGCAAGCGGTTCCGGCTTGCCGAGCACTTCAACAAGGCGACCATCATCGAGCATGATCGCATCGCCCGTGCGCAGCATGATGGCGTCAGGCAGGTCGAGCAGAAATTCCAGCCCGCGCACGCAAGTCATGGTCGCGCGGCGTCGATGCCGTTCGGTGGAATCGAGCAACACTGTATCGGCGCATGTATTTGCACCTGCGGCTTGTGCGAGAATTTTTCCGGCGCGGATCATCTTTGACCTTTCAGAACATGAAATAGCGTTGCGCCATCGGCAGGACATCTGCCGGCTGGCAGGTCAGCAAAACGCCGTCGGCCGTCACCGCATAGGTTTCGGGATCGATCTTCAGATTGGGCGTGGCGCCATTATGCACCATGCTTTTCTTTGAAATGCCGGAGCGCACATTGGCGACAGCAACGAGCGGCTTCGATATGCGCAACTGCGCGGCCAGTCCCTTGTCGATGGACAATTGCGAGACGAAGGTCAGCGAGGTCTGCGCGATCGCCCCGCCGTAGCTGCCAAACATCGGCCGGTAATGGACGGGCTGGGGCGTCGGGATCGAGGCATTGGGATCGCCCATGGGAGCTGCTGCAATCATGCCGCCCTTGATGATGAGATCGGGCTTCACGCCGAAGAAAGCGGGAGTCCAGAGCACGAGATCAGCGAGTTTGCCGGCTTCCACCGAGCCGATATGGCGCGATACGCCATGGGCAATGGCGGGGTTGATCGTATATTTGGCGATATAGCGTTTCACGCGCGCATTGTCATTGTCGCCGCTCTCTTCGGGCAATGCGCCGCGCTGGCGCTTCATTTTGTCGGCTGTCTGCCAGGTACGGATGATGACTTCACCCACGCGGCCCATGGCCTGCGAATCCGAGCTCATCATCGAGAGTGCGCCGAGATCGTGCAGAATATCTTCTGCTGCAATCGTCTCCTTGCGGATGCGGCTTTCAGCAAAAGCGAGATCTTCGGGGATGGAAGAATCGAGATGGTGGCAGACCATCAACATGTCGAGATGTTCGTCCAGCGTGTTTTTCGTGAACGGCCGTGTCGGATTGGTCGATGACGGCAGAACATTCTCAAGTCCCGCGACGCGCATAATGTCAGGCGCATGGCCGCCACCTGCGCCTTCGGTGTGGAAGGCATGAATGGTGCGGCCCTTGAATGCCTTGATCGTATCCTCAACAAAGCCCGACTCGTTCAGCGTGTCGCTGTGCAGCATCACCTGCACATCGGTATCGTCGGCAACCGAGAGACAATTGTCGATGGCCGCGGGCGTTGTGCCCCAGTCTTCATGCAATTTCATTGCGCAGGCGCCCGCTTCGATCTGTTCGATCAGGCCCCGTGGTGTCGCCGCATTGCCCTTTGCGGCAAAGCCGAGATTCATCGGAAAAGCGTCAGCCGCCTCGATCATGCGCGCAATATGCCAGGGGCCGGGCGTACAGGTGGTTGCAAAAGTGCCTGTGGCAGGCCCGGTTCCGCCACCCAGCATGGAGGTGATGCCCGACATGAGGGCTTCCTCGATCTGCTGCGGGCAGATGAAATGAATATGCGTGTCGAAGCCGCCGGCGGTGAGAATCTTGCCCTCGCCCGCGATAATCTCCGTGCCCGGTCCGATGACAATATCGACGCCCGGCTGGATTTCGGGATTGCCCGCCTTGCCAAGTTTGGCAATGCGCCCATCGCGCAGGCCCACATCGCATTTCACAATGCCCCAATGGTCGATCACGACAGCATTGGTAATGACCGTGTCCATCGCGCCCTCAGCGCGTGACATTTGCGACTGGCCCATGCCATCGCGGATCACTTTGCCGCCGCCGAATTTCACCTCTTCGCCATAGATGGTGAAATCTTTCTCGACCTCAATGACGAGCGCCGTGTCGGCCAGCCGCACCTTGTCGCCCTTTGTCGGGCCGAACATGTCTGCATAGGCAGAGCGGGAGAGTTTCGTTGCCATTGTCGTGATCTCCCTTCAGAGCTTGCCCATGATCGCGCCGCGGAAGCCGTAGACTTCCCTGTCGCCGGCGAGTTCGACCAATTGCACCTCGCGGGCTTGTCCCGGCTCGAAGCGCACGGCAGTGCCGGCTGGAATATCGAGCCGCATGCCGCGTGCCTTGGCGCGGTCGAAATCGAGCACCGCATTGGTTTCGAAGAAATGATAATGGCTGCCCACCTGAATGGGGCGGTCGCCTGTATTGGCGACTTTCAGCGTGAGAGTGGCGCGGCCCTCGTTCATCAGCACATCGCCGGCGCCAGCCATGACTGCACCGGGAATATCTTTCGAGGCGGAGCCGCGAATGGGTTCATGCACGGTGACGAGTTTGGTGCCGTCGGGAAAAGTCGCCTCGATCTGAATGTCGTGAATCATTTCAGCAATGCCATCCATCACCATATCGGGCGTGACGACATGCGCGCCCGCTTCCATGAGGTCTGCGACCGAGCGTCCGTCGCGCGCACCCTCGACGACAAAATCCGTGATCAGCGCGATGGCCTCGGGATGATTGAGCTTGACGCCACGCGCCAGCCGATTGCGCGCCACCATGGCGGCGAGTGCGATCAGCAATTTGTCTTTCTCGCGCGGTGTGAGATTCATGCTGTTTCTCCGCTTTATTGCCAGACGCGCGGGGCAGGTCGCCCGCGCAGGATTTCCAGAATTTTTGTCAGCGCCGCAAGCATTTTTTCCGGCGCGGGCGAAAGCAGGCGCAAAGCTAGAATTCCGTTCCAGGCGCTGGCGCCATGGGCGCATTCAGCTGCGGCCAGTGCCTCGCGCATGGGCTCAAGCAGGCTCTCCGCATCGGGCGCGAGATGGACGAGCAAAGCGCTTGCGCGGGCGCCTGCTCCGCAAGCCTTGCGGTCGAGCATCTTGCCGATCTCGCCTTCAAGCCTGAGATCTTCGGCAAAGACGAGTT